>NZ_LEKG01000050.1:0-41137 GCF_001029515.1 Micromonospora sp. RV43
CCCCCGCCTCCACTGGCACCCGCTCCCGCCGCCCGGGTCGCCTGCCGTCCTGGAGTCTGCCCGCAGCCGGGGTCGCGGGCCTGGTGGCGGCGATGGCGCTGCCGTGGCTGGTCAACGCCTACCTCGTCTCACTCGCCACCACCGCCCTGGTCGTGGCCGTGCTCGCGATGAGCGCTCAACTCCTGTCCGGCTGGGCCGGACTGGCACCGCTGGGCCAAGCCGCCTACCTGGTCGTCGGCGCGTACACCGCCGCGAGCATCGCCACGCTGACCAGCCTCGGCCCGGTTCAACTCCTCGCGGCTACCGCCGCCGGGGCGGTCGCCGCCGCGGTCACCGGCCTGCTGGCCGTGCGCGCCCGGGGCACCACCTTCTTGATGGTCACCTTCGGTCTGGGTGAACTCGTGCACGCTGCGGCGAACCAGTGGGCTCCGGGCGGCAGCGAAGGGGTTCACGCTCCGCCCGTCGTGGCGCTGCCCGGCCTGCCCACCATGGTGCGACCTGGCTGGGTGTACCTGTACGTGCTGGCCTGCACCCTGCTCATCGGCGTCGCGGTCGCCGCTGTCGTCCGCACGCGCTTTGCCCTGCTGCTGCGCGGCATCGCCGCCCACGAACCCCGGGTACAGGCGGCCGGGCACCACACCGGCCGGCTGCTGCTCGCCGCCTACGTGCTCGCCGGTGCCGTCGCCGGAGCGGCCGGATCGCTGGCCATCGCGGCCACCCGGTACGTGTCGCCCGCCGACGCGGCGATGGGCGTCTCCGCCCTCGCCCTAGCCGCCGCGCTCATCGGATCCGGCAGCATGACCGGCGCCTGCACCGGCGCGATCCTCCTCGTCGCCGCCCGCGACTGGATCGGCGGCCTGCTCGGCGGCCACGGACCCACCCTGCTCGGCCTGGCGTTCCTGCTGCTGGCATACCTGCCCCGGCACCGCCGCGCCGGCCTCACGACCCGACTGTCCGGGAGGCGACCATGACCTCTACGCTCCTGCGACTGGAGGCGGTCAGCCGCTCCTACGGCGCACGCCGCGCCGTCGACGAGGTCAGCGTCGAGCTGCCCCCTGGGGCCCGGCACGCCATCATCGGCCCCAACGGCGCCGGCAAGAGCACCTTGCTGCACCTCGTCGCCGGCACCCGGCGCCCCACCTCCGGGCGCATCCGCTACGCCGGACACGACATCAGCGGCTGGCCGGCGCACCGCCGGGCCCGCGCCGGAATCGCCCGCACCTGGCAACACCCGGCGCTGGCCCGCCCGCTCACCGCCGTGCAGAACGTGCTGCTCGCCGTCCCCGGCCAGCGCCTCACCGCCCTGCGGCCCCAACCGCATGCCGTGGCGGCCGCCCACGCGGCACTGGCCCAGGTCGGTCTGGCCGAGCTGGCCGAGCGGCCCGCCGGCCAGCTCGCCTACGGCGACCAGCGCCGCCTAGAGATCGCCGTGGCGCTTGCCGCCGAACCCCGGCTCCTGCTGCTCGACGAGCCTTCCGCTGGTCTCGCCGCCGGGGAGATCACCCGCCTCGCCGAGCTGATCCGCGCGCTGCCGGACGACATGACAGTGCTGCTGGTCGACCACAACCTCGACTTCGTCGCCGCCGTCGCCGGCATGGTCACCGTGCTGCACCACGGGCAGCACATCGCCACCGGCACCCCCTCAGAGATCCGCGAACACCCCGACGTGCGCCGCGTCTACCTCGGCGCCGATGCCCCCACCAGCTTCGCACCCGACAGCCCTGCCACCACGGCGGCCGTGGCCGGGACGCCAGTCCTGCGCGTGCGCAACCTAGGCGCCGCCTACAGCGGGGCGCCGGTGCTCACCGACATCACCCTCGACGTGCGGGCCGGCCGGGTGGCCGCGGTTGTCGGCCGCAACGGCGCCGGCAAGACCACCCTGATCAACACCATCGCCGGCCTACACCCCGCCCAACCCGGCACCGGCATCCTCCTGCACGGACAGCCCTTGACCGACTGCGACACCCGCCGTCGCGCCCGCGCCGGCATCGGCATGGTCCCCCAAGGCCGTCGCCTGTTCGCCGGACTCACCGTCGACGAACACCTCGCCCTGCCCCGACCGCACCCCACCCGCTCCAGGACCGTCGATGCCTGCCAGGTGCTCGACCTGTTCCCGGGCCTGGCCGAGCGGCGCCAGCACCGACCTCACCAGCTCTCCGGGGGCGAGCAGCAGATGCTCGCCCTGGCCCGCGCGTTGATCGCCGCCCCGGACGCGCTCCTGCTCGATGAGCCGTCCGAAGGACTCGCGCCCGCCGTCGTCGGGCAGCTCGCGGCGATCATCACCGGCCTCGCCGCCGAAGGCACCGCGATCCTGCTCGCCGAGCAGAACCTCGCCCTGGCCTGCCAGGTCGCGCATGACATCGCCGTCCTGGACCGTGCCCGCATCGTCCGTCACGTCGCCACAGCCGACATCCGCGAGTACCCCACCGAACTCCATGACCTGCTCACGGTCCCGACCACCACACCGACACCGTCATGACCGCGACGCGCGATCACCACCGACCCGGCGAGGCCACCCCCGTGCCTCACCGACGTCCACCCGGCGCGACGGTCCGGCCGCGCCCGGTGGACACCGCCGCCCGCACCGCACACCCCGTTGCGGGTGGCGGCGGGTGGTTGGCGACGCTGACCCGGACACTGTCGCCAACCACCCCACCCACCATGCGGCTGGTGACGCCGTGACCGACGACGATGACACCAGCCTGTGGCTGCTCACCGACCTGTCCAGCTGCACCACCTGCTGGCAGCGCCTTCAGCCCTACACCTGCGCGAGCAGGCGCTTCTACGTCTGCTTCTGCTTCACCCTCTACGACGCCGGACATCTGGAGGCCCTCGTCGTCGGACACGCCGCCGCCCACGACCGGCGCACCGCCACCGAACGCCCCCTCATCACCTACAACCGGTGGCACCAGTCCACGCGGGCGGACCTGCGGCAGTACCTGCTCCGCATGGTCGATCACGCCCTCGTCCACACACCACACCGCGTCGAGCTGCGCTGGCACCCGCACGTACCCGCCGCCACTGCGGTCTACCAGCCATGACCGGGAGACCTGCACCACCAGCGCCGCCTGATGCCGCCGGCATCACCCGCCACGCCGACAACCGGAGGATTGCCATGACAACAACTACGCTGCCGGCCCGTTCCGGGCCGATACACCAGCTGCTCAACCCGAGCATCCACACGGTCCTGGACCGACTCGACATCAGAACCAACCAGCGGGTGCTGGAGATCGGCGCTGGCACCGGCGAGATCACCGCCCGTCTGGCCCAGCTCGTCGGCCGCTACGGGTCCGTCACCGCCGTCGACGCCGACACCAGCCACCTCACCGGCACCGCCGTCATCGACGTTCAGCAGCGCGACCCGAACCGGGACCTCCTGCCTGGCCAGACCGGCAGGTACGACCACATCGTCGCCCGCTGGCCCCACGGCACCCTGCGCGACCCGGCAGACGTGATCGAGCAGATGATCGCCCGCCTACGCCCGGGCGGCTGGCTCGTCCTCGCCGACATCACACCCACCCCGCCCCGGATCTACCGGGCGCCTGACGACGAGGCCGGCACCCTGATCCACACCGTCATGCAGCAGGTCCACCACGCCCTCACCGGCCCGGACGGCGCGACGTGGACCGCCGATCCCGAAACCCTGCTGTTGAGCCAGGGCATGGTGCAGCACTGCATCCACAGCGCCACCGAAACCTGGACCGGTGCCGGCCCCGGTTGCCGGCTGCTCGCCGATGTCGTCAGCCACCTTCGTCCACGCCTGGACATCACGCACGAGGACGCGAACCGATTCGCCGACCTCATGACCGACCCCCGCGTGCTCCTGGGCTCCTACGAACGCCGTGTCATCCACGCCCGCGAGCGCGACTGAAGGCACGACAACCATGACCCACCTGACCCTCCCGGCCCGCCGCCGCCTTGCCGCGCTACTCGGCGGCAGCCTCGTCCTGCTCACCGCGTGCCAGAACGCCGGCACTGCCGCCCCAGGACAGGACGCCGCCCCGCCCGCCGCACAGCAGCCGGCCATCACACCATCCACGGCCGCCACCGCCGCCGGGCTCACCGCTCAGCAGCGCCTGGACCTGCTCGCCAGCACCATCAGCGCCACACCCGCCGACACCACCGATGGACTGCCTTACACCTACTTGCACCTTCAGCAATGGGCACGCGCGACCAACACGATCGTCCGCACCGACGTACGGCGCTGGCGGCACGACGCAGACGGGTCCGGCCGAGAGATCATCCGCCGGGCACCAGACCTGCGTGGCGTGGACCACGAGCCCACGCCCGAGGAACGCCACGATCTCAGCCGGGCCGCGCAGCAGTCGCTCCAGTACCGGGTCGGCCAGCTGCATCCCTACCTTCCCGGGGGCGTCCCGGCCGACCCCGGCGAGCTGACCAAACTGCTGGCGCCACCCCAACTGGCCGACGAGCCCGCCTACCCGAGGATGCTGGCCAGCGGCTTCGTCGGACTGGCCACCAGCCATCACCTCGACCCGCAGCAACGAGCAACGACCCTGCGCGTCCTGGCGACCGTCCCCCACATCACGTACCGGGGCACGACGACCGACCTCGCCGGCCGGCCCGGCCTGTCCTTCCAGGTTGTCGCCGACGGATCAACCTCGACGTTGGTCATCGACCCGGCAAGCGGCGAACTGCTCGCCGCGAAGGAGAGGATCGATCGCGGGCGCCGGCCCGGTCTGTTCTCCTACACCCTCCTGCTGGATCGCGGCCGTGCTGCCACCGACAGCCCTACGTCACCCACCACCCCGCCGCGGTCGTGACACACCTGCGGTGACAAGCCGACCGGCCGCCAACCCTCTACGCCGCCGACGAGATCGCCACCCCGATCCTAGGGGGTAGGACGGCGACCGGTCCTCCGTGGTCGGCGGCAGCGGACCCCCCGTCCCCTGCCGCCGGCCACCGAACCCGGCGAGACGATAAGCAGCAAGGAGCACGACGTGACGCACCGAATCCGGACCGCCCGATGGGTAGAGAAAGACCTCGTTGCCGCAGTGATCGCCGAGGCCCTCCAACCCACTCCCATCGCCGCCTGGCTGGTCGCCGACGAGGAGCAGCGCGGCCGCGTCCTGACCGATGTCGCCGCCATCTGGGTTGAACACGCCATGTTTTACGGCGACGTCCACGTCACCAGCGACCTCGCTGCCACCACGGTCTGCTTTCACCGGTACCGGCCGCTCCCGCCACCGGCCAGCTACACCACGCGCCTCACCACCGCCGCCGGCCCGCACGCCGACCGCTTCGCAGCGCTCGACGACCTCATCGTCGGCGCGCAGCCCAGCGAGGCGCACTACCACCTCGCGTACCTTGCCGTACGCCCCGAACACCAACGCGCCGGCAGGGGCAGCGCACTGATGGCGCACCTGCGCAACCGCCTCGATCGCATCGAGCTGCCCTCCTGGACGGTCGCCCTACCAGACGGCCAACACCTACTCGCCTGCAACGGCTACCAGCCTGATCAGGCGATCACCCCGGCCAAGAGCCTGACCCTTAGCACCATGAGTCGTAACCCGCGACGCGGCAGTGACACCACGACCGCCGCACCCACTCCACCGACCTCTGCTGCCAGAAACCACAGGCGTAGCGTCGACGACGAAGAGCCGAGGTCTACGCAGATGGATCAACACGAGACGCTCGCTACCGGCTTGTTCCGGCAATGACCGACACCATCGGCCCTAGGCCATCGCACACCCGGGCGGCGGTCATCGGCCCGGACGCCGGCCACCCCGAGGCGAACCGGCGCGACCTTCGTCGCTACTGGTCGGCGTACGGGATCAGCGCGATCGGCAGCGGCGTCGGTGCCGGCGCGCTACCGCTGGTCGCGATCCTCGTGCTGCATGCCACCGACTGGCAGGTGTCGCTGCTCGCGGCGCTGGCCGGCCTGGCCGGTGTCGCGGTCACCCTGCCACTGGCGACGTGGATCGAGTTCCGCCCCAAACGACCGGCCATGATCAGCGCCGACCTGGCCCGCTTCGCCGCCCTGGCCAGCGTGCCGGCCGCGGCGGCGGCCGGTGCGCTCACCTACGCCCACCTGTGCGCGGTCGCCGTCGTGCAGACCGCCGCAACGATCGTGTCGCTGGCGGCCAGCAACAGCTACCTCAAAACCCTTACCGCCATCGACCAGCGGGCCACGATGAACAGCCGGTTGGAGAGCACCACCTGGACCGCGAGCACCCTCGGGCCGCCAGTCGGTGGGCTGCTGGTGTCCTGGACCGGCCCACTCGCCTCGGTCCTGGCAGACGCCGCCAGTTTCCTGCTCTCCGCCTTCGGCTGGCGGCGGATCCGCCACCGCGAACCGCCACCACCCCAGCCGCCGAAGGACCGGCGATGGCTGACCGAGACCGTCGGCGGCTGGAGGTACATCCTCACCCATCCGCCACTGCGGATGCTGTTCGCCAACGCGATGCTCTTCGGCGGCTGCATCACGGCCTCCACCCCGCTGATCGCCGTCTACCTCCTGCGCGACCTGCACTTCACGCCCCTCCAGTACGGGCTCGCCCTCGGCGTACCCTGCGCCGCCGGGATCCTCGGTTCGCTACTCGCCCCGACGATCATCCGCCGCGCTGGCCTGACCCGCACCCTGCTCATCGCCGGGGCAGCCCGCTGCCTGTGGATGAGCCCGATCCTGCTCGCACCCGACACCACCGGCGGCCTCGTCCTGATCATCGTCGCCGACGGCGCGCTGCTGCTGTGCGCCGGCGTGTTCAACCCGGCGTTCGCCACCTACCGGATGAACGTCACCACCGACACCCACCTGTCCCGCGTCGTCGGCGCCTGGGCCATGACCAACAAACTCGTCCAACCCATCTGCATCGCAGCAGCCGGACTCCTCGCCGCCGCAGCCGGAATCCGCACCGCTATCGCGGTCCTCGCCGCGCTGCTACTCACCACCGCAGTCCTGCTGCCCTGGACCGCCCTACGTTCCCCACCGGCTCCGGCTTACGATCGGGGCCGGCCTTGAGCTGGCCAGGCGGGTGCGAGCGAGGCCCAGCCGCTCGCGCAGTTGGACATGCGATGGTGCCCGAGCCAAGAACGGTTGTCTGCCACCGTCGTCGCCTCGCCAGGTTGACGGCACCGGGCACGGACCCGGACCGGCCGCCGAGCAGACACAGCGTGTCCCGCCATCGCACGCCGAGTGAGGACATGCCTTGTCCGGCCGGCAGCTGACCGACAACCGTCGGCGCATCATCGACGCTCTGCTGCGCCATCCCGGCCGTTCCTGGATGGTACGCGAGCTAACTGACACCGTGCCGGGTGTGCCCGCAGGCGCGGTGAGAGACACCATCAACCAGTTCCTCGCGCAAAGCGTCATGCGTCAAGTGCCCCATCGCCGTGCTCTGACTGTGGTGCTCACGGGCACAGGGCAGGAACGGCTGGAGCGGCTGATCACCAACCCATACGGGGACGCATCACGGGGCCAACCCGCACGATAGGCCCGCTGCCCCTCCACTGACGCCGGATGGTCATCGACTGTGTACGAGGGCATCGCGCTGAGTTGCCCTCGCAGGTGATGCCGGCGGCATCAGCTGTGGCGGTGCGATGCGCCCGTGCCGAAGTGGCGACGAATGGCCTATGCCGGCAACTGAGCAGCCCGCAATGGCCGCTGGGCGGTAGAGGCGGGGATGAAGGCCCCGCCCGAAAGCACTCTTCGAGCTGGCTCGTGCTGAGCTGCCGTGGCGGATGTACCGACCGCTGGTGATGCTGCCGGCATCAACCGATCGCGGCGGTCGCCTTGCTGCCTGTTACCTGCCGGCGTGGCACGCGTTCATCGCTCAGGTGCACTAGTAGAATGCGAGTACCCTTATGAGCCATGCATTTTGGAGCTGCCGGTGTCAGGTCTCGAATTCCACAACACAGCAGGCGACCCGGGGAAGCGGTGCTTTCGGGCTGGAGCGGAGGCAGTCCGTGGCGATCAGTGATTCGGATATCTCGACGGCGCTTTCGGCTTACCTGGAGTGCTATCCGGACGAAGCGGCATCGCTGTCCGAGCCGGTAAGGCTGCTGGCTGAGGGGTCGGGTTTCGCCTCACGATACAACTTCTCGATGCACGTGACTGTCGGCGCGCTCTTGGTGCGTAACGGCGCGGACGTGCTTCTTGTCGATCACCGTGCCTACGGGATCCCCTTGCAGCCTGGAGGGCATGTCGAGCCGACAGATTCCACGCTGATCAGTGCGGCCGTCCGGGAGTTGGTGGAGGAAACCGGTGTTGATTCCGGCAGTCTCGTCCTCGCCTCTCCGATTCCGGTGTACGTCGAGTACGGGAGGGTTCCGGCGCGGCCGGCGAAGGACGAGCCGGAGCACTTCCATCTTGACTTCGGTTACTCATTCGTGACGACGCGGGCGGATGTGGGGTGCATTCAGGAGTCGGAGGTGCGGGGCGCGGCCTGGTATCCGCTTCCGGTGGCGGAGCGGCTAGTCGGACACCGCATTGCGCGAGCGGTGACGGTACCTGCGTGAGGGGTTAAGCCGCCAAGAGGGATGCTTCAGGCCGAGCGGTTGTCGTGCCTACCGTGTTGTGGTCGGGTTTCGCCTGGGAGTTCGTCACCTGCTCATTCGAAGGAAGGCTTGCGGTTCCGGCTCCGCTTGAGTTCGAAGAAGCCGTCTGTTTCCGCGACGAGGACTAGGCCGTCCCAGAGTCGTCCGGCGGCTTCATCGCGGGGCGCAGGTGTGATGACGGGGCCGAACAGAGCGGTGCCGGCGATGCGGAGAACGGGTGTCCCGACGTCGATGCCGATCTCGTCGAACGCCTCGTTGTGCGAGTCGATGATGAGCTGGTCGAACTCCGTGCTGGTGGCCGCAGAGGCTACAGAGATGGGCAACCCGGCCTCGCTGAGGGCTTCGGGAATCACGGTGGGATCGTCGCGGCGTTTCTGGTTGTGAAGGCGGGTGCCGATCGCGGTGTACAGGGGTCCGAGGATGCCCGGGCCGCTGTGGTCAGCTGCGGCGGCGCAGACCCGCACTGGGCCCCATGCCTTGGTCATCAGGTCCAGGTAGTCCTCGCTGAGTCCCTTGCCGTCGCGCTGAATGAGATTCAGGTAGGCCAGCGACATGATGCGCCATTCGGCTCGTACGGGCCGGACCTGCTCTACCTCTAGCAGCCAGCGTGAGGTGATCCAGGCCCAGGGGCACAGCGGATCGAACCAGAAGGGGACTCGTACCGGTTGCTCTTCGTCTTTCACCATGAGTCCTGTCCTTTCACGCCCGGTTGCTCGGCAGGTTCGATGGGGAAGAGTTCGCTTTGAATGGGAACGTTGCTCTTGGCTGTACGGCCCGCGATCTTCACCAGGTCGGCAAGCCCGTTGAGTTGGGCGTTGACGTCTGCGGCGTTGATGAGCCGGGTGAACACTTGTGCGGTGATGTCGACGTCGGCGTAGGCGCGGTGGCGGTCGGCCGGATGCGTGAGGGAGAAGTGCGCCAAGAGCGTGTCGAGTTTGTAGTTCAGCAGGCCCGGAATGAGGTGTTTGGCCAGGGGGATAGTGTCCAGGAGATCAGTGCGGGCAAGCGTGGGGCAGTGCTCGCGTTGGTTGTAGATAAGGTTGGCTTCCGTGGCGGCGTGCTGAGCGACTAGTAGGTACCGCTTGCCGGCGGTGAATCGCCGGTCCAGTGCGCCGAGCGCTTCAGCCGGGCTGGGTGCCAGCTCCAACTGCTCGGCGGTCAGGCCGGTCTGGATGGTAAGGGCGGGAGTCACGGGGGCGAAGGCGGGTGGCCTGATGAGGGATGTGCTCCTGCCGGCGGATGCCCATTCGCCTCCCGTGTAGCGCAGTGCGAGGGCCGCGACTTCGACAGGTTGGGCCGGGTAGCCTGTGGGAGTTGTGGCCTCGAAGTCGATGACCACGAACGTGGTCGCCAGAAACTCGGGGTCCGTCGTCAGCGCGCCCATGATGAGTCCACCGTTCTCCGAGGTGCCGTGCGTCTTTGCCCCGGCATCGTTACGGGCAGCTTGAGTGTCCGCTGTCGTGATGAGCTGTCACCGAATGAGGCTGGTCACGGCCTGGGTGGCAACGTGCAGGTCGGGCGCGCCCCAGAGGCGCTCGCCGGTCCAAGTCTCGCTCAATGCCCGGTACAGGTCTGACATCACGGGCAGGTACTCGGGCGGGAGTGGCGCCGGCTGTGGCCACTGGCTCCTGGGCACGCTGTCGGCGATTAGCTTGCCTACCGGCACTTCGAGCCCGTGGGCCACGTACCAGTTTCGTAGGACCTGTTTGCCGCAGTGCACGCCGTTGAACATCAGGCGGCTTTCGTCGGGTGTGCCGGGGCTGTCGGCGACCACGATGGCACCGTCGCTCGCCGTCAGGAACTCGACCTTGCCGTCGCAGTGGTTCAGCCCGACCTCGCTGGCGTGCCGGCTCAGCACGTCGTTGACCTTGATGGTGAGGTCGCCCATCGTCTGGAACTGCTTGTCGTTGACGCCGGCGAGGCGCTGGGCCTCGTCTTGGTCGATGAACCGGTTGACGGCCTCCAACATCGTTGCGTACTCAAGGATTGGTTGCTCTAGCTTCTCGCCGACTACAGGAGCGCTGCGGAGCCCGGCCTCGGCCGGGGTGAGCGCGCCGGCCGCGACCCGGCGGTGCACCGAGCTGCCTTGGGGCAGTTCGTTGCGAAAGAGGACCTGCACCGGAATGAGGTAGTTTCCCGTGCCTGGGAGGAGCGGCCCGGAGTGTGGATCCGGTACGCGCGCGAGATCGAACTCGATCCGGTTCGGAGCGATGAACCGGCGGAAATGGGTGGGCACGCCCGCCTCCTTCAACCTGGTGAAGTTGAAGACGGCCATGCGACAGGTGGCCTCGCCTTTGCCTGGAATTTGGTCGGGCATCCGCCCGTAGTGGAACACCGTGTAGTGGTCGGTGTACTCGAAGATCCCGATGCCCGTCCTCGTCGCCGTGGGGGCTTCGATGATCTCCAGGTTCTTGGTCGAGTGGAGGACGGGCATCATGCTCCTCTGCTGGGGCTGACTGACGGTGTCGCCTGGCGGATCCTGGGAAGTGCGGCTTGGTGTCCGGTCAAGCGTGTGTGTGGTGCGGAATGCCGTCTCACCGGCGAATCGGGGCGCGGTTCACCCCGGGACCATCCGGTAGGACTTCAGGGCCGCACCGCCTCCCGTCTCCGGCGGCGGCCAGGTGGCGGTTGACCACTGTGAGGACGTGCATGGAGGCCGCTCGGGCGGAGGTAAGGCCGTCGTAGGCGTCGTCGACGGCTAGGCAACGCTGCGGTGGGACGCCGAGACGTCGGGCGGCCGCAAGGTACAGGTCAGGGGCCGGTTTACCGTGGGCGACGTCTTCTCGCGTGACGACGGCTGTGAACTCGTGCCCGAGGCCCAGGGCGTCGATCCCCGGATCGACGAGGAGTCGACTGGCGCCCGACGCTATGGCGCAGGGCAGCCCGGCACGGCGTGCGGTGTGCAGGAGCGCGACGACGCATGCAATGGGGGCGAGGTCGTGCACGCTTGCGAGCAGGTGGGTGCGGCTCTGCTGGATGATCTCGTCGTGTGGCAGGTGTTGGGCGCCCGGTAGCGCGGCCAGTAGGTCGTGGATGGACAGGCCGACGTGCCGGCGGTACCAGGTGGGGTCCAGGTCGAGGCTATGCAGCCGCAGTGACGCTCGTAGGGCCTGCTCGTGGCTGGTTGTGGTGTCGGCGAGAGTTCCGTCGAAATCGAAGATCACAGCCTCGATGTCGGCGGGGATCGTGGGCGTGCAACCGTCTGCTGAATTCGGGTCGGTTGAGTGGTTGAGGGTTTGGTTCATGCCTGCGCCGTGCCCGAGCCGCAGCACATGCAGGGTGCCTGGCGGTTCTGCCATGGTTCGCGGAGGCAGCTGAGGCCGGTCCCGGCGTCCTGGATCCAGCGCTCAATGAGATCAGCCGCTTCGTACTCGTCGACGTTGCGGCGGTCCAGGACTCGGTAGCGTGTCGGGTCGGTGGCGGCGAGCCGCTCGTAGAGCGTGCAGGCGTCCTGCATGAACGTGACCTGTTCGCTGGTGAAGATGCACTTGTCGCGCCGTTGCGCGCGTGTCACGGCCTCGGATGCTTCGTCGGTGACGAGGATCGTGAGGTCGGGCAGGGGCCGGTAGGAGGCTGCAAAGTCTCGTAGGGCGACGGCCGTTTCAAGGGCGGTGTCGCCGTCGTGGGGGTGCAGTTGCAGCGCCTGGCACACCGCTGTGGTGTCGACGCTGCGGCCCTCGACGACGGTTTGTCCACTGGACAGGGCGGGAAGCGCGGTGTCCAGGTCGTGCCGCTTGATGGCCAGCAACAGCATGGTTTCGGCCAGCGGTGCTCCGCCGCGCAGGAAGGGGTCTCCCGCACTGGCCTCGATCAGCGCCCGCAGGAGGGCTTTGCCCAGTCCAGGGCCGCCGTCAATTCGCCGGGAAAACTCCTCCAGCAGCACCGGCTTGTTGTCGAGGGCTTCGACAGCGCGAAGGGTCAGATAGGTCTTGCCGATTCCGGTGATGCCGTCGACCGAGATCAGCGGGCCGCGGATGCAGGGGTGGCGTTCCGAACTGATGCCGCCGGCATCACCCGCGTGCTTCGCCGGTGCCCGGCGGGTGTGCTGGCTGGGGTTGGCGGATCCGCCTTCTGATGCTGCCGGCATCACCTGCACCCCTACCTGCCCACTGCGTGTCCTCGGCAGGGGCGCTGGTACGGAGTGCTCGTTCATGCGGCCCATGTGGTGGCCTCTCGGGTGATGATGGCTGCGTAGTGGTCGAGGGTGGCCTCGTTGTCGCGTTCGGTGAGCAGGACCGCGAGCGTGTGATCGAGGATCTGGGCGGCGCCCCGGCACGGTTGGCCGCGTGGGGAGAACATCGGCCGGGTATCGCAGGGGATGAGCCGGAAGCTGCCGGTGGAGTTCGACACTCCGTGCTGTGCGAGGTGTTCGGTGAACTTCCGGGCGTGGGGGAGGTCGATGCGCAGGAGCGGGGAGTAGCCGTTCCAGTCCTCGCCCGCTGCCGGGGCGAGGGCGGCCAGGCCGGGCACCTGTTCCAAGGCATGGAGCAGGTGGCGGGTCTGTGCGCGGCGCCGCGCGACGAGGTCCGGGAGTCGGCGGACGTTGGCACGGGCGATGGCAGCGAGCGGAGCGGCGAGGCGAGAGTTGGTCGCCAAGCGGCTCAAGGGCTCGTGGCCGGAAGGGGCCGGTTGCCAGTGGCTGCGGAAGGCGGCGGCGTGCTCAGCCAGATCGCTGTGGTCGGTGAGTAGGAATCCGCCCTCGCCGCTCCACAGGATCTTGCCGTCTTTCATCGAGAAGCAGCCGATGGTGCCGATGGTGCCGGCTCGGTGCCCGTCGCGGGCGGTGCCGGCGGCTTGGGCGGCGTCCTCGATGACGATGAGGTCGTGCGCGGATGCGAACGCGGTCAGAGCTGCGGGGTCTCCCATCCGACCCCACAGATGCACCGGGAGGATTGCCCGGGTTCGTGAGGTGAGCTTGCGGGCCGCGTCGTCGTAGTCCACGTCCAAAGTGCCCGGGTCGCTGTCGACGAACACCGGTGTGGCGCCGAGCACGGCCAGCGGGGCCACGGTCATGACGACGCTGAGCGCCGGCACGAGGACTTCGTCTCCCGGGCCGATGCCGCCGGCCGACAGCGCGGTGTGCAGTGCTGCGGTGCCGGAGGAGACCGCGACGGCGTGCGAGACGCCGAATGCCTCGGCCAGGTCGTGCTCCAACTGCCCGGCGGCTGGGCCACCGCTGGGGTCGGGCATCTGAGCGAGCACCCCGGCGAGCTGATCGGCGATCGAGGCGGCGGCGTCGGAGGGCAGCGTCATCGCGGCACCTCCGTGTTCAGCAGCCGTGGCATGTCCAGCACCAGCGGCCACATGTTCACGCAGTCGCGGCTGAACAACGAGCAGTTCGTGCAGGCGGGCCTGGTGGCGAACAGGGTGCGTGCGTCGCCGTCGCGGATGGTGCGCTGGCGTTCGGGCGGGGTGGCGGCGATCCGTCGATCGGACGGGCAGTCCCAGACCGAGCCGTCGGGTTGGATGAAGAAGAGGCGGGCACCGCCGAAGCAGTCCGCCACATGCCCGTTGCCCTGGGTGGAGATCGCGGCGACGAACCGTTGAAGGTAGGACGGGTCAGGCAGGGCCAGGCCGTGGGGGTCGCGGTAGAGGCGTTGGAGGTGCTCGCCGACATCGACGACATCGGCGGGGGTGTGAGACAGGGCGTCGAAGAGTTGGTGGTCAGGTGCCAGCGAGATCGGCTGCGGCACGTAGTAGTCCACGCCGATGTCGGCGGCCAGCTGCGCGACGTCGGTGATCTCCTGTGGTCGCGGTCGGGTGACCACGGTGTAGATCCCGACCCGGGGCCTGGGCTGTTCACCTCGGGCCTTGAGCAGAGTGCTGATGCCGGCCAGGACGTCGTGGTAGCCGAAGCGGCCTGATCGTGATGGCCGCATCACGTCGTTGGTGTCGGCGTCCGCGCTGTCGAGGGACACTGAGACGCCGTCGACGCCGAGGGCGACGAGACGCTCGGCGATGTGCGGGCGGGTGAGCGGAATACCGTTGGTCGCGATGACGACCTGGCAGCCCGCGTCCTTGATGAGGGAGATGATCCCGAGCGTGGCGGGCCAGTCCAGCGGTTCGCCGCCGGCGATGATCACGCGCTCGACGGGGGAGTCGGCCAGTGTGCGCGCGAACGCCGCCAGGGTCTTCGCCGACAGGTCGCTGCGGGACAGGTGTGACAGGACGCCTGCTTGCTGGGGCAGGTTGTTCTTGTGATCCTCGATGGTGCCGAAGTAGCAGTGGGGGCAGGCGAACGTGCAGGGGGAGCGCAGGCCCCACAGCAGGGTGACGTCACGAGACATGGGCGGCCTGCCGATCCATCAGGGTGGCTACGATCTCACCGACGGCGCGGGCAGTTTCCTCCTGCGACATGCCGGCCACGTCGAGGTGGACATAGCGTTCGGGATTGTCGTTTGCCTCCGTCCGGTAGAGGGTGTCGATTTGGTTGAGCAGTTGTAGGTCCGCCGGTGTGAGTGGTCGGCCGATGCGGTCGGCGAAGCGCCGCGCGCATTCCTTGGGGTCTCCCGTCAGGAGGATCGTGATGTCGGAGAGCCGTCGCCAGCGCCGAAACCCGGACAGGAGGTGGTCGGCCAGCCTTTCCGGCGCCGAGTCAGGGTGCTCCGAGCGGAGGATCGCGGCCTGATACACCGCGACGGAGTCCATTCCCCGGTCTTCAAGGATCACCTCGACACCGGTCAGGTCCCGTCCTGCCAGCCGCTCGGCTTTGCCGAGCTGCAAGGCGAACAGTGCGAGGGTTTCCGCGACCGGGTGGCCGGTACGCAGGAAGGGGTCGCCGTGCTCGGTCAGCGCGGCGATGACCCGCCCGTGCAGCACCGTGCCGCCGGAGTCGGTTAGTTCGTCCAAGAGCAAGCAGCGCTCGCCGAGTTGCGCGGCGAGCGCTCGGGCCGCGCTCGTCTTTCCGACCCCGTTGATTCCCTCGATGCTCACCCACAGCGGTGCCGCACCTAATACGGGGGCGGTTATCATGCTGGCCGCCGGCAGACATAGAGCAGCTCGGTGGCCACGTCGGGCACGGCGATCGCCGAGACCACGTTCAGCAGGGCGTCGGGCACGCGCGCGAGCAGGTCGCGGTACCAGCCGGAGGCGGCGTTGCCGTATTGGCGGGTAAGCGCTGCCGCGACGATGTCTGGTTCGGGCGGCAGCAGGCCCATCACGTCCTCGACGACCAAGCCCGCCTCGGCGAGCACCTGTTCGATCTCCTCGCGCGACCATTCATAGACGTGGACGCGGTACTGGAGGGGCCGCGGTGGAGGACCGACAGCGGCGGGGGTGGATAGGTAGAGCACCCCGCCCGGCGCCAGCGCCGCCGCGGTGTTGCGCAGGCTCGCCGCGCCGAGCTCGAACGGCAGGTGCTCCAGCGCCGAGGTGTAGATGGCGATGTCGAAAGCGGGCAGGTCCGGCCACGGCTTGGCGACATCGCACTCCACCAGGTCGATCGGGAAGGAGTCACCGTAGGTCGCGCGCAGGTCCTCGATACGCGTCCGGGCTTCATCGAGATTGGCAGTGCTGATGTCCAGCCCGACATAGCCTGCGATCGTCGGTGCGTAGCGGTGTAGCAGCGGCAGCGCCAGCCCTCGGCCACAACACACGTCCAGCACCCGCGAGCCCGGCGCGCACCGCTGAGCGACGACCAGGTGCTGCACGAGGTTCATCAGGCCCGACGGTTTGGTTTCACCGCGGCTCAAGGCCGCGTAGAAGTCGTCCATCTGGTTGGTGCTGTACGGCCCCACCATCGGGGTTCCCGGCCGGGTCCGGAACTGCTCGGGCAGCTGCGTGGCGGTCATGATTCGCCTCCCAGGCGTGCGTCGGATTGGAGCGTGCGAGCCTGATCGGCTCCGGTGCCGCCGGCCGCGTCACCTGCTGGTCGGGACTGCGGTGATGCCGGCGGCATCAAGTCCTCGGTGGTCTGTGCCGGGTCGTTCCACGGGAAGACGACCCAGTCGAGGGTGTCCCACACCCAGGTGTCCGGGGTGAAGGCCGCCGCTCTGCTTCGGCAGAGCGCAGCCGTGCGTACGGCCGACGTGGGCAGGTGCGTGGCCAGCCAGGAAAGCGCTGCCAGGTACGTCGCGCCGGTGCCGCAGATGTCGTCGACCAGGAGCACCTGATCACCGCCGTGCTCCGCGAGCGCCGCGTCGGGCGCGTCCGGGAGTTCGACTTGCCCGGTCGCGGGGAGGTACAGCGCATCACTGCGGTTGTGGCGTGCTGTGAACTCGACGACCGGCACCCCGTAGTGGGCGCCGAGGAGTCGGGCCAGCGGAACTCCGCCGCGAGCGATGCCGACGACCACGTCAGGCGTCGGCTCGTGCGCGCCGATCAGCGCGGCAGCAGCAGTGAAAGCTTCCTGTGTCAGGCGCCAGACGCGGCGGTGCTCGAAGACGCGCTGCACGCCGGCTGGCTGGTGAGGCGGATCGGTGGTCTGTGCGGCCAGGATGTCCACGGGCTACCTACTCTCAGTCGGGACGGACGTCGTTGTGAGCCAGGGCGAGAAACTGCTGGGAGAGCACCGGGTCGCTGCGGAACCGGCCGCCGGCCTGAAGCGAACTGGTGCGGGCTGCCTCCATCCGGACGCCCCGCATGCTCATGCATAGGTGTGTGCCGCGGACGGCTACGGCCACGTCGTCGCTGCCGATCACGGCCACGAGGTCCTCGGCGACCTGCCGGGTGAACCGCTCCTGAACCTGGAGACGACCGGCGTACCGCTGAGCTATCCGACCGAACTTCGACAGGCCCACGACCTCACCGGCGGGTACGTACCCTGCGGCGACCCGCAGGTTCATCGGCAGCAAATGGTGCTCGCACAGCGACCACACGCTGATGCCACCCACGACGACCAGTTGGCCGCTCAGGTGTGACTCGGCGAAGCATGTTGCGGGCGCAGCAGCGTCTGGGCCAAGGAAGGTGCTCCACCAGGACGCGACGCGCGCCGGTGTACCGGTCAGACCCTCACGGGTAGGGTCCTCGCCCAACGCAAGCAGGAGCTGAGAAATCAGGTCCTGCACGCGGCCGGCGTTGACGCGCGGCTCGGACAGTGCGGGTGCGGCGCTGTACGCGGTCTGGGTGAGACCGGCGAGGGAGGAGCTTGTCACGGCGTTCTCGCTTCCGCGGACGGGAGGGGCGGGGGTGTGGTCAGCGGCCTCGCGCGTCGGCGAAGGCCAGCACGTGCAGTCGGGTGGTGAAGTGCCAGTGCCGGGCCGCGACCGCGTCCGCCAGGACACGAGTCGCCTCGACGATGGCCTCGGCGGTGGTGCCCTCCGGCATCACCCAAACCGGCGCGAGCCGGTGGGCGGCGACCAGCTCGGCGATCCGGTCGAGATCGGCAACCGAGGAAGCAACGACCTTGAAAACCGCTCGCTTCGACGCCACGAAGGCATCCAGCGCGGCGGGCACGATGCTCTTGCTCTCCTGCACTCCGAAACTCGCCAGCTTGGGAGAAACGTTGAACCGCACTCCGTCGACCAACAGCGCCGGGTCGGGTGCGATCGTGCCGTTAGTTTCGAACTCGATCCGCTTTCCGGCCGCCAGCAACCTCCGGACGAGAGTCACCAGGCTCCGCTGCTGGATCAGTGGCTCACCGCCGGTGATCACGACCAGCTCGACCGCAGAGGACGCGGCCCACTCCACCAGGTCTGTCACCGACCGCTTCGTCGACTCCGCACGCGGGTCGAACTGGGACCAGTCCCAGGTGTACTTCGTGTCGCACCGCGCGCAGGTCAGGTTGCACCGCGACAGGCGGATGAACAGCGCTGGGTACCCGCAGCTCGGGCCCTCGCCTTGAAAGGTCGGCGTCTGGACACCAAAGCACTCCGCGACAATCAGCCGGGGCTCAGTCTCGCTCGTCGGCAGCCCGACCAAGGCGGGCTCCAGCGCGGTCACCGCCGCTCCACGTCGAACCGGGCCCAGCTACGGGCAGTCTCGCGGACGCAGACTGCGACCAGGCGACCGGGGATCGTCGGCTGAAGGTTCTCGATGAACCAGCCCGCCAGGAATTGGGCCAGAAGCTCCGAGGTCGGCTCGAAGGGAAGGATCTCGTGCAGGTTGTGGTGGTCGAGCTCGGTATCCAAGAATGCCTTAAAGGGAGCGAGCGCACCGAAGTCCGTGACGAAGCCGGGCTCCTCCAGGCGGGAAGCGGTAAGGATGACCTCGACCTCGTAGCTGTGTCCATGCTGGTGGGAGCACTTATGCTCAGGTGGCAGGCCAGGGAGACGATGCCCACCTTCGAAGTCGAACCTCTTGCCGATCGTGATCATGCCCGGCGGCATCGAAACCGCGCTGTAGTCCATGTGAGTTCCCTTGGAAGTCCGCGACGGAGCGCTTCGGTTAACCGGCGAGAAAGTGACGCGCTACCTCGGGCCGCCCATTGACCCCGGCCGCAGCCGCGAATCGAGGACGACTAATGGGCGTAAGTGCGGGGGTCGCCCCAGCCGTGACCTGGTTTGGGCAACGGTTCTCCGCAGGACGAACAGCCGGTCCAACACGAGGTCGTCGTAGATGTAGGTGGGGCCGCAGAAGGCGCGTCGGCAATGCGTGTCGTCGCCGGATTGGCCACATGACAACCTCCCTCGTGATGCTGTGAAGGCACGTCAGCCATGCGGTGAATGGACGCACCCTCGGAGAGGATCACCTACCGCCACCGTCCTTCACGGCCACTGGCGGCAGGGGCTCCTCCCCAGGCTTGCGAGTCTCGTCACTCACCGTGTCGATCCGTTCACCCTGACTCACGCGCTGAAGACGTTAAACGCCCATCGATACACGGAGTTGCACAAAGTTTTCACACCTGTCCCAGTGAGCGGCAGCGCTGTCGATGGAACCCACCGCCGTCCTAAGCTGAGATGGACCGAGCCCATCGGACGCCAAAGGAGCGGATCGTGGACAAGGTGCTGACTGTCGGCGACAACATCGCAGTGTTGCGAAAGGCTGCCGGAATGACGCAACACAGGTTGGCGCGAGAGGCCAGTGTCTCGCACAGCCTGTTGACCAAGGTCGAAACCGGCGACAGGCCCGCATCCCACGCTTTCGTAGCCGCAGTGGCCAGCGCACTTCATGTGCCGATCGAGCGCGTCTACGGTCAACCCTATGACGGCTCGGACGTGCCCACAGCGGTAGACGCTTTACGGGTCGCCCTCCGTGGTTACGACCTTCCGCCAGCAGGCGACGTGCCGCCTCCCGCGTTCGAGGACCTTCGGTCAACGGTCGAGGCGATGTCGGCTCTGCGGCGCGATGGGAAGTACACGAAGCTCGCCACGCGGCTCCCAGCCGTAATCGAACAGCTCACCGAGGCGGTTCACACCGCCACCAGCTCCGACACCGAGCGTTTGTTCAGGTTGCTGGTGAGCGCCTATTACGTAGCCCACGGCCTCGCGTACCGGCTGGGGTACGCGGATATGGCGGAAAGTATTGAGCACAAGCTGCTCTGGGCTGCCGAGCGGTCAGGCGATCCGCTCGCGGCCGGACTCGCGCAGTGGACGCGAGTCACCACCTTCCAGTCGGCGGGCGACTACGCCAGAGGTCTGCGCATTCTCGATGCCGCGCGATCCAGCCTCACGGACCGGGTCGAGCGGGATCATGAAGACTCAGCCGTCACCGTGTACGGCAGCATGCACCTACGCGCGGCCACGCTGGCGTCCCGTGCGGGAGATGCCTCAACGACCAGCGAACACCTGGCCGCAGCTGAGGAACTGACCCGCTACGCCCCCAACGACAAGGTTCACTACCACGTGACCTTCGGACCGGCCAACCTCCGCATCCACGAAGTCGCGGCCTGGATCGAACTCGGAGAGCCCGAACGCGCTATACGGCGGGGCGCCGACTTCGCCCCGCCGGCCGACATACCCGCCACCCGCGCCGGGCACCACTACATCGACCTCGCCCGCGCGCACGTCCTGACCGGCAACCGCGCCGGAACCCTCGGGGCGCTTGAAGCTGCGAAGAAGCTCGCACCCGAGCAGACTCGGTATCATCCAATGGTCAGGGAGACCACTCGCGCCCTGCTTACGCTGCACCGCCGAGCCAACGCTGAACTGACAGCTTTCACCACCTGGCTAGGCATCGAGAGCTGAGTTTGGGACGCACCGGAGTCCGTTACGCCGAAGCCTTCGCCCTTACGCCCGTTCTCGGCAGACTCCCTACTCCGCATCCCTCGGGCGCTCTGTCGGCACCGCAGGACCGCGAGTTGAACATCAGCTACAACCCGGCCGCTCGACAACCCGCCCCGTGATGCCGACGGCATCACCAAAGCGTGCGAATAGCACCCCAGGACATCGCAAGGGGTACTTCCGACTCCTGACGCTAGTGATGCCGCCGGCCACGCGGATCATGAGGTCCCCGTGAATGCGTCTGAGCGAGGCTGAGGGTTGGAGGTCACGTGTAGGGGTTGGTGTAGCTATAGAGCATCTCGACCCGCTCGTGCTGGGCAGCGAACTCCTCGCGGCGGCGGTCGCGCTGTTTCCACAGGATCGCCAGCCATCGCAGGGCGCAGGTGCGCTGGTTCGCGGAAAACTGGTGTCGGTTGGCGTCGGTAATGCCGAGGTCGGGCAGCAGCTGGACCCAGATGTTGTTCGGGATCGCGCGGCCGGAGATGTGCTCGATGAGGTCGGCGGCGTCGAAGGCCACGTTACTGAACCCGGCGTACTCGAAGTCGACGCAGGCAGCGCCGTCGTTGGTCAACATCCAGTTGAGCAGGTTCGCATCACCACGGGACATTACCGGCGCGGCCGGCGCGGCGACAAGGTCCGCGTCGCCGCTGCGCTGCCATACCGCGAGTAGCTGTTGCATGGCGGGGGTGAGCGGATCGTCGGGCTGGCTGGCCAGCAGCTCCGGCCACGCCTGCGTCAAGCGGACCATGTAGTGCTCGCCGGTGTCGATCCGGGGAAGGGTGGCCAGCAGACCGGTCAGGGGCACTGCCTGGAGCTGCGTAGTCGTGTGCGCAAGGGCGCGCAGCGCGGCCAGTTGGTCCGCAGCCTTGAGTATTGGCTGGCCATGGAGCTGGGTCATGCCAATCGCGGGCTCGACCGGTGCGTCGTCATACCACAGCAAGGTGGGGACGGTACGGAGGCCGTGGGGCGTGAGCAGAGTCAACGCTGCCCACTCCCGCTGTACACGCTGCCGGTCGGTCTTGACGTACAGCTTGATTACCACGTCGCCGTCCGGAGACGTCCACAGGTAGAGGTCGTTCTGCATGCCTCCCTTGAGGGGGCGCAGATTCAGCGCCGACAGCATGGCGTCACGATCGTCGTCGGTGCCGCCGCGCACGTGGCGAAGCTCAGCGAGCAGGTCAGCCGGGACGTCGATGAGGGGGACGGACACGCCTTTAGCTCCAGACGGTGCGGCATAGCAAGGGCTGTCGGGGATCGATCGTAGTGGGCCCGCCGCTGGGCGAGGTCGGAGCCGCCGTGACCCGCACACTGGCCGGGATGGACATCCCACCGCGCTAGGAAGTTGGTCTAGGTTGCGGGGGCGCGTCATCGGAGTGGGCACGGCGGCGCCTTCCCACCTTTCAGGGTGATGCCGGCGGCATCAGCGACGGGTCGGGCTCTGCGGCCTCCGGGTCAGGCAGCGTCGATGTTGACCGTTGGAAGCCGGGGTAGGGGAGAACACCCTCAGCGGTTGCTGCCTCTTCCACCCGGGCGACGAATTCAGGTTGAGGACGATCCCCGGTCCACCCTTCGGCTAGGTACGGGTCGACAAGGACCGTGCCACGGATTGCTGCCGGCAAGTAGCGGGCTGCCCACCGCAGCTCTGCCACGTTGCGCAATTGGCGATCGAGCTGGCGCCGAAGTTCGAGCTCCAGCGCAGCGGCACGGGTCAGGCGGGCTTCGTACTCGCCGCTCAGCCGGGCAATGCGCTCATCGGCAACCTTCTCAGCATCTGCGATGCGCGGAGCGGCTAGACGCTCAGCGGCGGCTGAGATGTAGGCATCGAGGTTGGCGGTAACCTCGCCCAGCCGCTCGGCGAGGTCATTGGGCGTGGTAGCCAACGAGTCCTCTCCTTGTTCCTGCGGGCGAGCGGTAGTGGCGTGGCATAGCGGGCCGGGACCGTGACGGAGCCGCGCTTCCGAGCGGCTCCTCCGGTAAACCCGAGGCCTCGTCAACAGTCAGCGCAGCCATCACCGTCTTCCGTCACCCTTCAGCTGGGTCCGCAACCCGGCGACGTGGCCGGCGATGGTGGTCTTGCCGGTGCCGTTCTCGCCCGGACGCAGCGAGGGATGGCCCTGAGCATTGTTCATCGGCACAGTGGCTTGCGCGGTGCGGGCAGCGTCGAGCTCTTCGATGCGGGCGGTGAACTGGGCCAGTTGCGCCCACACGTCGTGGGGGTCGGTATGGGTGTAGTCGACGTGGAAGCGTCGCGGGTCGTCCTCGGCGATCTTGTTTGAGGCGCTGAGCTGCTTGACGTCCTGGTACAGGGTGACCGTCGTGCCGCCGGGCCAGGTGCGTTCCCAGCGGATGTAGCGCTTCGTCGCCTTGGTGCCGGGGGTGCGGCCCTCCGGTGCGTGCGGGGTCCACCCTTCGTGCTGGAGAGTGAGGTACACCTGGCTGGGGCGGGCCGAATCGCCCTTGTGCCGGCGGGCGAAGTCGTTGAGCAACTCGCGAATGGCGTCGTTGTCGGTGCGGTCGGTCGCGCGCCAGTCGCGCGGCCGGGCACCGGTGGCCTCGGCGACGGCGTCGACATCGTGGTGGTCGTAGCCGGTCCGCACTCCGGAGACGGACATCCCGGAGGCCTCGGCGAGATCGGCCAGAGTGTAGGGGCGGGGCTGGACGAACTCCCGGCCGTAGGCGACGAGGTGGCGGATCTGGGCCTCCGCCCGCTCCCTGGCGCGTCGGGCGGACGCCAGCGCGGCCAGCAACGGGTCAACGGAGGCATGCTCCCATCCCGTCCATAGCTGGTCGGCGGTGCGCCTGCGGTCGTCGTCTGCTTGCTGGCGCGCGGCGTCATAGGCGTCGAGTTCGTCGACGTCGGCGGTGGCCGGTGCGACGGGCAGGGGATGGAGGATGGCAGTTACGTCGGTGACGGTGTCGCTTCTCATGCTATACATTCTGCACACGGTTTTGCGATGCTCGCAACTAGATGCGACACGCGGTTTTACTTCTTTCGGGGCGAGTTAGGTCCGAGAAGGAAACATTCCCGGACCTTACTCAGCCGTACGATGCTGCCCCTTGTCGTCCGCGCCAGCCCTGAAGAGTTGAAAACCACCCCGATCCACGAGCTATACCCTTCCCGCATGGCAGCGAGGGCCAAAGCGTTTGACGTGCATCCATGCCAGGTACGGGGTAAGAGCTTCAGGTCTCCCTCTGACTGTCGGGTGTGGTCTAGGCTGCTCCTATGCCCCCTCAGATCCCACGACCCCCGGATGCGGCAACGGCCCCGCCGTTGGAGCTAACCCCCGCCGGGGCACCGGCCCTCACTGGCGCCTCGGCGGCCGGCGTGCACGGCGAGGGCGGACCGGCGGCGCTGCGGGCCGGCAATCTCGACCCGGTCCGCGTGTGCGCCCGGCCTTGCGGTCCCTGTCCGTGGCGGCGGGACAACGCCGGCCGCAAGCGGTACGGCAACCTGCCCGAGTACGCGGCCGGAACCATCCCCGGTGAGCCCGGGTTCGGCGAACCGGTCGACGGCGACCCCCAGGCGGCGTTGGGGACCTTGTTCGCCTGCCACCACATCTCCTCGGACAAGCCGCACGTGTGCGCCGGGCATGTCGCGGTGGTCGGCCGGGACCACCCCCTCGTCCGGCTCGGTGTCATCTGGGGCCTGATCGACCCGGCCACACTGGAACCGGGGGCGGATTGGCCGCCGATGTTCGACAGCTATCAGGAGATGATCGCCGCGGTCGGCCCGGACGCCCCGCTGCCGCCCGGAACGGAGCTGGTGCAGCGATGAGGCTGATACCGAGTACGGGCGGCGCCGCTCGCGCGTCCACGGTGGACCACCGCAGACGGTTCACCCTGCCCACAGCGCTGGCTGATGCCGCCGGCATCACTGCGGGCCCGGTAGTCGTGCTGCGCGGGGAGCGGGCGGGTGAGCTGCTCGTGGCCACCACCGCCGCCGCGCTGGCCCGGGTGCGCGCGGCCGTGGCCGCCACCACGGCTGCGCATGGCGTGCACGCCTCGCTGCGGGCCGCGCTGACCGACGGTCTGGGTCGGGCCGCGCCCGGTCCGGCGGCCGGCGCCCCGGTCGACCTGCCGGCCGAAGGTCGGATCGTCTGCGACACGGTGCCGCTGCTGGCGCTGCTCGACGGCGACCCGGCCGCCGAGGCACTGGTGCCGCTGCTGTCCCGGTTCATCATCACCGACGCGGCCGAGAACGAGGTGTTCATGGTGCTGCTCGCCGCCGGTCTGGCTGCGGCCGACTCGATCGGCGGACAGCTCGACGGCCACGAGCAGGTGATGGACACTCTGGCCGCACTCGGGCTACGGACCGCGGGCCTCGACACCGAGTGGGCGCCGGTCCGCACGCGCGAGTTCGCGCTGCGCACCGTCGACCCCGGGCTGACCGACGCCGAGCGGGCAACGATCGCTCTGGCCGCGCACCTCGGCGTACCGGCGCTGCTCGGCCGTCCGGTCGGCGAGCTGCCCGCCGCAGCGAGCGGCGTCACGGTGCTCGACTACCGGGACTTGACGTCGGCGTCGGCCGCCGACGTCCCCGCCGTGGCCGCGTCGGCGTGACCGGGCCTACCGCCACGGCGGCAGGCCCGGCCGGTCCGCCGCCGGCTCCCCGGGAACAGGCCGCCGCCACGCCGGCCCAGGACCGGTCAGGTCCGGGCGCCGGCCCGGCTGGGGAGGTGTTGCACGGCGAGCTGGTCGCTGCGGCGACCGGCGGCGTGCCGGCCGTCCGCCCGGGTCCGGCACGCCTCGACGTTGAGCGGTGGCTGGCTGACCATCGGCCCCGTGACGGCGCTGACCTTGCCCGGCTGCGCGAACTGGTTGATGACGTTGCCGGTTATGCGCAGGCATCACGTGCGCCCGCCACCATGCGCAAGTACGACGCCGGGTGGGCCGCGTTCACCGACTGGTGCGCGGAGTTCGGCTTCGAGGCCGGGCCGCCAGCCGCGGTGGAGGTGGTCGCGCTCTACCTGGCACAGCTGGGCAGGGACCGGCTGGCGATCTCCACGATGGACGGGCGGCTCGCCGCGATCCGCGACCGGCACATCGAGGCCGGGTGGCTGCCGCCGACGGACGATCCGCAGCTGCGCCGGATCCGCGACGGAGTGCGGCGGGTACGCGGGCGGCCCACCGAGGGCGTCGACGCGATCGGTCTGCCTCTGCTCGCCGCGATGCTCGCCACCCTCCCGGCCGGCCCGGCCCCGGCGGGCGCGTCCCTGGATGTCCGGCGCGCGCACCTGGCCGCGCTGCGCGACCGGTGTCTGCTCACCGTCGGTTACCTGGCCGCGCTGCGCCGGGAGGAACTGGCTGGAGTGCCCGTCGATCACCTGGAATTGCGCCCGGAGGGGCTGCGGCTGCTGGTCGCCCGGAGCAAGGCGGACCCGAAGGCGATCGGGCGCCGAATCGACCTGCCGTGGGCGCCGGAGGAAATGGCCTGGCTCTGCCCGGTGCGCGCCACGCTCGCCTGGCTGGATGCCGCCGGCCGCCGGCCACACCTGCACCGGCCAGGCCGGGACCGCACCGGCTCGGTGCCGCTGCTGTCCGGCATCACCCCCGGTGCGCGGATACGTGGCACCGCGCTGACCGACCGGCACGTCGCCCGCGTCGTCAAGACCACCGCGACCGTTGCCGGACAACCGGCTGAGGTCGTCGACCAATTTGCTGGCCACAGCCTTCGCGCGGGGTTCGCCACCGCAGCCGAGGCCGCGGGCGTGCCGCGACCGGTCGTCGCCCGAGTCCTCGGTCACGGCACGGGCACCACCGACCGCTACATCCGGCACACCTGGGATGGCCAGGCGCAGCACGCGGTGTATGCACTCGCCAGGGCGACTGTCGTCGCACCTGCGGCCGGGCATGGGCCCGCGGTGATGCTGGCGGCATCACCGCTGCCTGCTCCCACCTGAGCAGTTGTCGGGACGGATTCCCGACAACCGTTCGCTACGCCCCGACAACGCATCCTCTTGAAGGAAGGTCTCATGGAGCCCAGTCCGCTCCGCGACAACGGGCCATACACCTCACATGAGCAGACCCGAAGCCAATTCGCCGCCGTTGCCTACGGCATACCGACGCGGACCTCTGACGACCTCACTGGCATCTCGGCGTTGGTTCTGGCCGAGGCGCTGCTGATAGCGGGGGTTGACACCAGCGATTACGAACAGGCTGCGCTCGCGGCCATCGCCCGGCAGTTGGACCCCGAGATGGTCCAGGTGATCGCTGGGTGGGTCATCCGTGCCCGGTTAGCCGGCGCTCACCCGGCTCCCAAGACTGCCGATCCGTGCAGCGCTGATGCGACCGAGCCCTGACACGGCTTGTCCTCGCCTCGCGTGGGGGGAGACCAACAGACTGGGGCTGGGGACGCCATCTGTGGCATCCCCAGCCCTCGGTCGGCGGCGATGTACGTCTCAGCAGAGCGCGTGCAGGGGGCCGGTGCCGAGCGACCCGGTGGCCACGCCGGCGAGCGCCAGGGCGCCGAGGGCGTACGTTGAACGTCGGAGCAGGCGGGTGAGCATCTGTGGTTCCTCCTCGCAGAGAGTCGTACGGCTCAGCCTGCCGGCCGCTACCTGCGCTCACCAGCTCTTGGGGGTTGGCCTACTACTGGTTGCGATTGGCTGATCAGCCTGGCCAACAGCCACTGGCCCGTGCTGAAGCACAGCATGGACACTGTGCCGTGTGGCCAGTAGACGTGGTGTTCGCCCAGACCCCAGGCGCCGACGACGGAGAGCAGGACACCGGCGTAGGCGGCTCGGCCGGCCACACTTTGCACGGCGTACCCGGCTAGCAGGGTGCAGGCGACCAACGCGCCGACGCCGATTGTCCCGAACGGCTGGGCGATGGCCTGCAAGGCGAGGACGTCAGGGGCACGACCGTCGGCGGCGATGCCGCGGTAAACAAGCTGCCCTGTAGCGATGCCGGCGAGGACATCGAGAGTTGGATAGCAGATCGCGTAGACCGCTCCAGTGGTGACGCTAGCCCACTTCAGGATCGGCCTGTCTGGGGTGGTGCGCAGGCAGAGGGAGACCGGTCCAAGGGCGATCAGCGGAGCGACGAAGAGCAGGACGATGTGCAGGACGAGCCACTCTCGGGCCGTCGCGGCGGTGAGCTGGTAGGGATGTGCGAGGCCGAGGACCGCCGCAGCGGCCGGCGGTACCGCGATCTGAACAGCCAATAGCCGGGGAGCAGGATGCTCTGGTTTGTCGACCACCGGCGCAGTGTTGTCTCCGCAGCCTGGCGTAGGCCAGCTACCGGCGGTTGCGCTACCAGGAAATCGACGGACCCCTTGGCTAAGGGGTGCCGGTCTAGGTTCCGTCGTCGAGGGCAGCCCGTGGAACCTGTTGGGCGATCTGCTCCGCCAAACGCTCGACCTCTGCGCGGAGGCGCGCAAGGTTCCACCTGTTCGTACCGTTGGCCTGTTGTTCGGCCGCCATCGTTCGATGTACGGGGCCCAGGTACTCGATGATGTCGTCGATGGGCCAGTAGTCGCCGCCGTGCAGAGTGTGGAAGCCTACCCAGCCGTGGGCATCTGGCCCGTAGCTGAGACCCCCGTGAACTCGGACTGGCGCGGTCAGTCCGTTGCTGCGAAGAAAGGCCGGCAGCTGAACGTACCCGTTGAGGTTGAAGGGCCCGCTCATGATGAGGCACCTCTGACCGTGGGCAGTCCATTCTTCGACGGCACGTCCAGCTGTCTTGGGCAGGGAGGTCATTGGCTCCGGCTCACGGGCGACGCAGGTAACAGGACTTCAAAGAGTAGGCCGTCCTCGTCAGCGAGACGCTCCGCCCGGGGGTGGAAGCGTGAGGTGATGCGGTGCTGCCTACCTTCGCGCTCCGTGAGCTGTATCATGGCTGCATGACGAACTCCGAGCCCTCCGGGGTGCATGACGACACGGCGGCGCAGCTCGCTTCGGTCGGCATTCCTGTGACGGAAGAGGGCAAGGAGCGCGCTCGGCGGCGGCTGTCGGCGGCTGCGGCTCGTCGCACGCCGGAGCTGCGGGCAACGTGGCGTCGGCAGCTCGGGCTCGGCCCTCAGCGCGCTGCGTGAGCGGGGAGCCGCGTCCGGTTCGCCTAGTCTTGGACACTTCGGCGATCGTTGCCTTCACGGGCGGATCTGTGCCGGTAGGTGAGCTGATTGCCGAGGTGGACGATGAGAAAGGCCTGACCGGCCTGCCTGTGTTGTGTCTGGCAGAGGCGAGCCGGCTGGCCGTCGAAGAGGCTCGCCTCACGCTGCTGGTCAATCACTCGGCGACGGTGCTGCTCGCCCTGCCCGCGGAGGACTGGCGGTCCCTTGGCACGTCGACCCATGAGGTCATCGGCCGAGCGGATGCGGCCTCAGCGGTGCTGGCCGCCGTTTGGCACGACTGCGACGTGTTGACAGCGGTTCCCGCGTTGTATGCGGGACTCGACGAGGGCGGACCTATTCTGCCCATCGAAGAGTAAGTGATGCCGCCGGCATCACCGCCCCGATGCCGGACCGTGAATCAGCCGCCGAGAGTCCTTCCCTGGAAAGGGATGTGCCTGTTGCCGGCGTCGATGTTCCGATTGTCAGCAGCAGCAGGACGGTCGGCGCTTTCCGCATGAGAACGAGCTGATCGCGTGGTTTCCTCTCTTGCGCGCTGTCGCGAAGGTTGGTCATTCGTCTTGGGGTCGATCGCTGGGGTGGTGGCGATGCGCCGGAGTCTCGCCCTCACGTCGTTCCTTCCCGCCTGATTGCTGGGGTCCGCCTCATGCATACCCGGCATCGGTGCCACGCCGGCCTCCTCAGCAAGCGCCATTGCACCGGCCCTTAGCTGACCGGTCGCCAGCGCCAGGTCAAAGCCCTTTCCCTGGTAGGTGCTCGCCCGTGACCAACTGCCTCGTCGGTTCGCCCCAACGCCGCTGCCCGGGAGCTGTTCATACAGGTGGCCGCGATGCAGCGCCACACGGGCTCCCCGGTTGACCAGGGTCGCGATGTCCGGCAGCCGGGCCGTGAGCTCCTGCCCCATGCCCTTCCAGGCGTCGATGTCGATGTCGCGCCTCAGCTCGGCCCAGCGGCGCCATGTCCCCTCATCCCGGACGTGGCCGCGCAGCCACTCCTCAGCTCTCGCCAGAATGGCAGGGCCGGCCCCGGGCTCGGGTCTGCCCAGGCTGTGCAGCTGGTCGGCGGCGCGTGCGGCGCGACGCCATGTGGCCGCGAGTTGCGTCGTGGTGGATGACCGGACGACGTGGGTGATGCCTGCGGCGTCAGATCCGGCCCCGATGAGGTAGTCGGCCTCATAGGTGAGGGCCATTGCCGTTCGGGCCAGCGTTCGTAGGTCGCTCGCGGTGAGGGTGGTGCGGTTTTGCACGAGCCAGGTTCGAGCGGCGTCAAGGGCGGCGGTGAAGTCACGGGGGATGTGGATGAGGGTCCATCGGGCTGCGTCACTGACCAGGGGAGGGGGACCCATTTGCTGAAGGTGCGGCGTCCGCGCCGCGGTGGGTCGTCGTATCGCCGAGGAGGCCGCATGCTGAAGTGAAGCGTGTGTTTTCTCCGCGTCGACGACGGCGTTCTCGATTATCGGTAGGCCTACCTCGGCGGAGGACTTGCGAAGCCATTGCGCCAGCGGCCCGTCTGCCTCACTTGCTGCTCTGGCGAGCCGCGCTAGCGTCTCAATGTTCTGGTGGCGTTCAACGCCCGCTCTGATCGCAAATCCTTCCGATGATATCGGTTCCCCCGTGGTGGGGTGGAAATGGGAGTTCAGGACGTCGCTTGCCGCTCTGGTCGAGTCTGCGGCCTGCTGGTAAGCCTGAGCAAGGGGATGAGCGGAGGGCTGTTGCAGGGGCGCAGTCAGCCGACTTTCGCTGGTGGCCATCCGGAGTTGATCCGGAAACTCGCCCCTGTATTCAGGACCGCCGAGGCGGTCAACCTGCCTTTCAATTGCCCGGTATAGGTTCGTCCGTGCTAGAGCAACCGAGATGCAATCGGCGGCTGTCGCCCAAGGCGGATCTAGAAGGAGCATCTGCACTCGCGCTACGGCCGACGCGCCTTCATCCAGAAGCCGGCCGTAGGTCACCGCAACTCCCGTAGCGCTTTGTCCAGGTGGGTCGCGGCCGAGGACCACACCAACCGTCGCCAGGGGGAGAAGGTTTCCGAGGCGACGGCGGTCGAGGCCACCCTTGCCAGGGCAGCGATCAGGTCCACCGTCGCCGCGCGAGCCTCGTCGGGTTCGACCGCGCGAAGCGCCGGACCGCAGGAGGTCACCAGGTCATCGGGTAGTTCGCGGGTCAGCCGATCGTAGGACTCGCGGAGAGCTAGTCCGGCGAAGGTCCAGCTGTCGCTACGGTGCTCGTCGCGGTCCGCAGCTTCCATACACACGGCGTAAGACAGCAGTAGAGCGGATTGAAACTTCCCGTCGTCAGGGGAGTTCACCGAAGCGATGGCGCTCAAGCTTTCCGCGATCAAGTCATTTACCACTCTTATATTGTCCACCCCCGGATAAAGACTCGCCAAGGAAAGTAATCTGCCTGTGGATAACCATTTGCCCGACCACGGCCCAGTCCGGCCTGACGCGGTTCGATGGTGCGACGGCGGCGGCCTGGAAGCGGATGCCCGTCGAACGCGCGTTCGATAGTCTCCTTACGTGTCCGAGTGGTTTCGACGCTGGGAGGTGCAGATCCGGTGGCGGCCGGGGCAGGCCGGCGGGCGACCGTCAGCCCGCCGGGTCGACTCGGTAGCGGCCCTTCGCGCCGTGGTGATCTGGGCCCGGTCACACCCGGACACCACGGCGGTGCGGTACCGCGCTGTTCACGAATTGTGTGGCGAATCGCCACTGGCCTGCTCGCGGGGTCATCCGTACGACGGAGGGTCGGCAACCCGCGCCGGACGCGGTTGGCGTGACTGTCCGTGCGGTGGCCACATGATCTTGACATGCCGCTGGCAAGGCTGTGGTGACGTCCGCTGGGACCCACCAGTTGCCCTGGATTGTCCCGGCTAGCGGGAAGCGCTGCGCTCATATCTGAGCGCCGCGCTGCGGGCCGGGAGGTTCGCGGCGTTGAGTGGCGGCAAGCCGCTGCTGCTCCGCTAGGCGCCGCTCACGTTCGCGGTCTTCGCGCATCTGGTTGGCGCGTTGTGCCTCGGCTTCCCGTCGCGCTCGTCGCTCTGTCTCCCTGTTGGTATCCGGCTGGCGGACCGTGCCGGCGGCGACGGGCTCTCTCTCGGTGGCACGCTGGAGCTTGCGGCGTAGCTCCTCGCGTGCGTGATTGGCTGCTGCTGCGCGGTTGGCTCGTGCGCGCGTCGCGCGGACGGGTTCGATCGCCGCCTTCGTCTCCTCGTACGCCTGGTGGCGCGGACTGGCGTCCGGGCGGGGCTGCTTGCCGAGGATGCGGGTGTCTTCCTCAGGCACCTGGTGCGTCTGTCGGTATGCGGCGGCGAGGCCGGCGGCGCGGTCCCACGCCAGCGCGGCCGTGGTGTCATTGTCGGGGCGCTGGCCGAGAGGCTTGGCCCACTCTGGTTGCTGGGCGGCTACCTCACGGGCCATGTCCACCAGGCGCTCCGCGAGGTGGGCGCGACGTTCCTCAAGATGGGTCGCCCACGTCGAGGTGTCGTGGCTGATGAGGTGGCGGGTGTCGGCCAGCCAGTCCGGCACGGCGGGAGCCGCGGTGGGCCGGTGTCCCTCGCGGTCGTGCTGTTCGGCGGTGCGGACGGCGGTGGGCAGGCGGCGACGCCAGCCGGCTTCGGTGTCGATGCGGGCGACGATGGTGCGAGCCTGCTCGACCCGGGCGACGGCCTTCTCAACGCTTTCGTGGATGGTGGTCCGGGCGTTGTTCAGGGCGTCGGTGGTGGTGGGTGCGCCGGGGTTCTCGCGTTGCGCGGTTTCGCGTGCGCGGTCGTCGGGTCGCATGGTGGCGCGTAGGCGCTGCTCCCTGGCCAGTTGCTCGGCGTGGGCTCGGTCGGCGCGTGCCTGGGCTTCGATTTCTCCTCGGTAGCGGGTTGCGGCCTGGGCTTGGTCCGGCGTGCGGGCTTCGCGGGCAAGTCGGCGCGCTGCCGCAAGCCGGCGGGCGGTCTGGTCGAGCTCGGCTTGGCTAGCGCGGTGGGCCTCGGCGAGTTGGACGTCGGAGAGCATGCCGTGCGGACGGTCCGGCCAGGCGGGATGCTGGTGCCCTCTGACGCGTACCGGCGCGGGTAGTTCAGTGGCGTCGTGTCGGACCCACGCGAGCGCGGTCTCGGCATCGTGCAGCCGACTCGCGGCCCGGTCCCGGAGCCTGCTGAGAGCGGCGTCGCTGACGCCGGCGAGGGGACGAGGGGGAGCCTGGGTGAGCTGATCTGCGACGCGTTGCTGCGTGGCGCGGATGCGGTGGGTCAGGAGCACGCAGGGGTCCTGGGCTCCGGCGAGGTCGGTGATGCCGGCGGCATCGAGCATGTCCGGCGCGGACCAGCCGGCGCGTTCGGCGCGAGCGAGCGCGGCGGAGACCCGTGACCACGTGGGTGAGCTAAGCAGGTGGTTGCCCGCGTTCCCGAGGGCGGCGCGGACGGCGGCCCGGTGCCGGTCGGCGGCGGCGATGTCGGCGACGTAGCGGTACTGGTTGGCGAGTTCGGGCAGGTGCTCGGCGGTGGCGAACGACTCGCGCAGCTCCTCGGTCGCGGAGACCGCCGCGCCGACGTTGCGGCGGATGCTGTCCAGGGCCTCGTGTACCCGTTCGCCTGCTGCGGTGATGACGTACGCGGCGTTGGTGAGCCGGCCGCGGGTGAGCGCGACGTAGGCCTGCACGCGGCTGGCCGCACCGGTGAGCAGGACGCGTACACGGTCGACCGTCATGCCCTGGGTGCGGTGGATCGTCGTCGCGTAGGCCAGCTCGACGTCCTCACGGACGTACCGGGCGGGCAGGCGGATCCGTCCGCCGTGCTGGTCGTGGCGGACGCTGAGGCTGCCGTCGTCGTGCCGTTGCTCGACGTGCCACACGTCGCCGTTGAGCACCATGTCCCGCCCGCTGAACAGCCGGAGTCGAGACTCGTTGCGGCGGCTGACCACGAGGTCGCCACGACCGGCCTGGGTGCCGTCGTGCAGCGTGACGCCGATGGGCTCGACCTGACCGGCGGCGATCCTGTCCGCACGCGCCCGGTCGTTGAGCACGCGGGTGTCGTCGTTGGTCGGTGCCACCATGAGGGAGGTTTCGCCGGCGGCAACGTCGGTCCGCCACGCCTCGTAGACCCGATCGATCATGGTGTCCCGGTCGCCGTGCTGGATCCGGTCTCTGCTCCAGTACCAGCGCCAGGCCTCGTCCGTGCCGTCACGCAGCGCGAGCGACGCGGCCCCTTCGGCCGGGTCGTCGAACCGGTGGATCCGGTCCAGCTCCACGGCGCCGGCCTCGCGTTGCACGAGCCGTAGCATGCCGCCGGACGCGGGCGCGCCGAGCTGCTGGGGATCGCCGAGAAGCCGTACCACCGCGCCGGCCCGGTGGGCGTCGGCGATGATCGCGTCGAGGGTGAGGGTGCCGGCCATGCCGGCCTCGTCGACGAGGATCACGTCCCCGGCGCGGAGCTGCCACGCCCGCCCCCGGCTGCCCTTGTCGCGGTGGTGCAGCCATCGGTGGAGAGTGTGCGCGGGCACCGACAGTTCGTCGGAGAGCACGGCGGCGGCGCGGGCGGACGGGGCGAGGCCGATGAGCCGGCCGCCTGCGGCCTCAACGGCGCGGGCGACGACGCGCGTGGCGGTGGTCTTGCCGGCGCCTGCTGGGCCGATCCCGGCGACCACGAGCCGGCCATCGGTGGCGAACGCGCGGGCCACGTCGATCTGGCCGGCGTCGAGCTGCCGGGCACCTGGTGCGGCTTGCATGCGGGCGAGGGTGGTGTCGAACACCTCGCCAGAGACGGGGGCGATGACGGTGGTCTTGGCGGCGGTCACCACCCGGTGCTCTGCGGCGAGGATGCGCCCGGAGGAGTACCGGACCGTCTGCGCGTGCTGGAACACCGACTCGCCGTCGGCGCGGGTCAGCTCGGGCAGGGTCGGCGCGGTGGTGGGCGCGGTGATCCGGACGGACTCACCGCGCAGGGCGAGGTCGGTAACCGTTCTGGCGAGTTCGACGCGTGCGCCGAGACCGGCCGCCGAGAGCTGCCGGCGGACTTCGGCGTCGATGTGGTGGCGGGTCCAGGTCGCGCGCTGCTGCTCGATCGTGGACACGGCGGCGCGGGCCAGGCGCGCGAGTTGCTCGTGATCGTCCGGGATGATGCCGCCGGCATCGCCGCGGCGGGTAGCCTCGGCGGCCTTGCGGACGTCGGTGAGAAGTTGGTCGACGCGCCGCTGGCCGACGGCCTCAACTGCTCGGCTCCGCCACTCGTCGCGCAGGGCGGCGAGGCTGCGCGCCTGCCGCTTCGGCGGCCGTGTCTCCAGGGTCGCCTGCTGGGCGAGCTGGTGCCGGATGTGCGCCGGGGGTTCGTGGCCGTGGTCGCGAACGTACGTGTCGATCAGCTCTGCGGTCCGGGTGCTGATGCTGGCGCGGCGGCCGGAGAACAGCGTCCGGAGGGTATCGGGGACCCCGGCGATCTCGTAGACCGGGCGGCGTCCGCGGCCGTGGTCGACGGCTACCACTGTGCCGCCGAGGCGCTCGGCGACCGTGTGCACGACTGCCGCGTTGTACTGCTCCGACATGGACACGGCGGCGGCGTGCAGCGCGCGGCTGTCGATGGTGCGCCACTTGCCGTCGGCGGTCTTGACCCGGTTGGCGATGGCGACGTGTGTGTGCAGGTTAGGGTCACCGGTCCGGCTGTCGTAGTGGTCGAAGGTGGCGGCTATGACGCCGCTGGTGGCGTCGAGCTGGGCGACTCCGGCGCGGCCTGCCCGGGTCTTGATCACCGTGTTCTCGGCGTCGGCGAGCACCGTCCGCCACGCGGATGAGTGCGCCTGCTCGACGACGCGCCGGGTCGCCTCGTCGCCGAGGGCCCACAGAGTCTCCACGCTCTTGGGGGGCGTGAAGACGAGGTCGAATCCGGTGACTGCCTGGGGGGAGGGCTTGGCGACCTGGGCGATGTACTTGGTCAGCTCGGCGGCGTCGCGGGGGCGGCGGCCGTGCTGCTCGGCGAACATCTTGGCACCCATGGCGCGGGACAGTCGCGTCCGTTCTCCGGCGGTGGGGGCGCGTCCGGTCATGCGTTGGTGCGCCTCGTACCGCTGCTTGACTCGTTCCTGGTAGGTGTCGACGGGTTCGTACCGCATGGGTCGGCGGCCGAGTCGTACACGCTGTTCGGCTTCCTTAGCGCTGAGCCCTTCGTCGATGAGCTGCTCAATCATGGCGTCGGCGTTGGGGTGCAGTCCCTCGCCGAACAGGGCGCGCATCTGCGCCTCGGCGACGGTGCCGGAGATGCCGAGTTCGGGCAGCGCGCGGCCTGCCCAGGTGCCGGGAGGGTTGCCGTCGGCGTGGTAGTAGTCGGTGATCTCCTGCCCTCGGCTGCGACGGACGTCGGCGGTGGCTACCTCGCGGGTGAGGTAGGTGTAGCCGTCGCCGCCGTGCAGCGGGTGCAAGGTCATCACGCTTCTAGCCTACAAGATCACTGATAGTGCCAGAGGTGTGTAGCTGATCGGCTGGTCAGAAGTGCTGTGCCGCTTGCGGCTCCGCTTCGTCGGTCAGCACGCGCCTTCGGCGCGTCGATCATCCACAGGTGACCAGCGCGCTGGTCACCTGTGGATGATCGTTGGCGGCTCTTGTGGCGGGCGGCTAGGCTGGCGATCATCGGCCGGCGCCGATTCCACTGGCCTCGGCCCGGCAACCGCTAGTTTTCGGGGGTGTTCGATGGCGGTGCGACGGTCTTCGACGGTGGCGGCTCAGGCGAGGGCCGCGGCGAGGTCGCGTGTGTCGGCGGCGATGGAGGCGCGGCGGGAGCGCGAGCGGCGCATCGGTGAGCTCGCCGACGAGCACGCGGTGGCGCTGGCCATGGTGCAGGAGGTGCGGGATCGCGCTGACAGGCAGATCGCGGAGCACATGGCGGCGGCGGATCGTGTGGTGGGCGAGATGGTGGAGCTGGGGGAGCGGCCGGACGCGGTGGCGGCGCTGCTCGGCCTGTCGCCGGCGGAAGTGCGCGCCGCGCGTCGACGGGCCCGGGAAGCGGCGGGTGAGGCCGAGCCGGCCGCCGGCGCCTCGGGCGAGGACGCGGATGAGGCGGGCGCCCGGGTGATGAGTGGGGCGGACGAGCGGGTGTGATGCGACGGTGAGCGGCTTCGTCCTGGCGGTCGACCCGGTGGCATGCCGTGATGAGGTTGCCCGGTTCTGGTCCAAGGTCGTGCGCGGGCCGGGCTCGGCGTGCTGGATCTGGGCCGGGGCGGTCGGTGACGACGGGTACGGCAGTTTTTCGATCCGCCGGCCGGTGCTCGATGAGCAGGGGCGGGCGCGGCCGGCGTCGAGGTCGGGTCGGGTGTTGATGCGTGAGCACGTCGTCAGCGCGCCTCGGTACGCCTTGGCGGCGACCCACGGGGTGATGCTGACGGCATCAGTCGTCGCTGCTCATGAGGTGTGCGATGAGCCGATCTGCGTGCGGGCGCATGAGGGCCTGGTCGAGGGTGGCCTTGCGCACGTGGTGGTGAGCACTCAGGCGGAGAACCTGTCGCAGATGGGGCGTCTGGGCCGGGGCGGGGGTACGCCGCGGCCGTGGCAGGCGCGTGGGCTTGACCGGCGCGCGAGGGCTGCTCGGTCCCGAGCGCTTCGCGATGTGGTCAGGGAACACGGCTGGGACGTAGCCCGGATGGAGGCCGCGGTGGCGGCGTTGCAGCCTGCGGAGCAGGCGCGGCTGTTCTGACTGCGTGGGTTGGTATGTGGCGCCTGCCCCTGTGGTGAGGGAGCAGGCGCCACGTGCGGATAAGGGCGTCGGCGTTGCCGCTGGTCGGCCGTGCGGCACGGGAGCGGCAGCGCGGGCGGGCGTGCTCGATGCGCGTCCGTTCGCTCTCGCGTCGCGGTGGCCGTTGCTTGCCGGTCAGCCGGCGCGGCGTGGGGAGATTCCGACCTTGCGGCCCGGGGTGAGGGTGTCGGTGGGTCGTTGGGGGAAGGGTTCGCCGTTGTTGTGTTCGCGCTCCAGTCGTTCGGTGTACTCCGCGAGTGCTTGCTCTAGGTAGTCGCGCCAGCGTGGTAGGCCGTGGGGTGCGCTATAGAACGCGTTCATCGCGCGTTCTGCGGTGTCTTTGCCGATCCTGGCGCTGATGGGTCGGTCTTTGGGGGTGTCACCGGACGCCGCCGGGGCGTCGCTGTCGCGACGCCCGGCGGGGGGTTCTGGTTCGTTCGGTGTGGCGTTTCGCCTAGCCACGAAGGCTCCTGCGCTCGATGACATCGGTGATGCGGCAGTAGGCGCGGCTGACCGCTGTGCGGGGGTCGAAGAGGGTGAGGGGTACGCCGGCGCTCTGTGAGCTGTTTACCGTTGCGGATTGGGGGACTCCGCTGCCGTGCCATTCCTCTTCGGGCTGCGGGTCGGCCGTGTCGATCAGGGCGTCGGGGAATGCCTCTTTGACGAAGCGGTAGGCGTCCTGGTCGTTGCGGCGGCGGGGTCGGAAGTTGATGAGGAAGACGTGGGCGATCTCGATGGTCTTGTTCAGTCGCGTGTTGATCCGCTTGACGGTCTTCGTCAGCTGGGCGATGCCGCGCAGGTCGAACTCCCCTGGGTTGATCGGGGTGGCGATCTCGTCGGCGGCGTAGAGGGCGTTGATGGTCAGCAGGGACAGCGCGGGCGGGGTGTCGAGCAGGATGACGTCGAACTCGTCGCGCAGGGTCTCGACGTGTGCTGAGAGGAAGGTGTGGTTGCCCATCTCGCTGGCGAGCCCTGCCGCGACCTCGGACAGCTTCTCGCCTCCGGCGATGAGGAAGATGTTTTCGTGCGGGGTGGGCACGACGACGTCGGCAGGCTTGGCCTCGTCATCCATGAGCAGGTAGTAGGTGCCTTCGGTGTCCCCTTGGGCGGCGGGAACACCGAGGCCGGTGGTGGCGTTGCCTTGTTCATCGCAGTCGATGACGAGGACTCGGAAGCCGCGTCGGGCGAGTTCACCGGCGAGGGCGAGGATGGTGGTGGTCTTACCACTGCCACCCTTCTGGTTCGCCACTGCGATGACCACCGCGCGGATCAGTCTCCGGGTGATGCGGGCGGCGGCGCGGCGCGTTTCCCGGTTTGCGGGGGTTCGCTGGTTGGGCGGGGTGATGCCGGCGGCATCAGTTGCGGCAGCGTTGGGCATGACGGGCTCCTGGTGCGGTCTGGGCGGTCGGGAGGGGTGAGGGGTGGGCGCGCCGCCGGGTGCTGCGGCGCGCCCACCCTGGGGCTGGCTCTACTTCTCGTCGGCTGCTTCGAGGAGGGCCTGCTGCTCCCACTCGGCCGGCTCGTAGGCGGCTTCGTCCATGAGCCGCTTGATGTGCTGGGCGTCCTCGGTGTCGTATTCGATGCTGTCCTGCGCCCGGATCTCGGACAGGGCCAGGTCGTAGACGTAGGCGGCGCGGGCGGCGAGCTTGGCGTCGATGTTGGTGTCGTAGCCGAACAGGGTGTAGACGGTGGTGGACTCGTCGACGACGGAGGCGGCCTTGAGCCACTTCACGGCGAGCTGTTGCGCCTCGAAGCTGTGGTCTTCCTCGACCAGCAGGATTCGGCGGGCGAGTCGGGCGGTGAGGGCTTCCCGGCTGGGTGCCTTGGCGGCGATCCGGGCGCAGGCTGCCTCGCGGGCGTTGGCGGCTGCCGCGTGTTCGCGCTCCTCCTTCTCGCGCTCCTCCCGGCGTGCCCGCTGTTCCTCCGTCTCCTGCGGTTGGGTGACGCGGGGCGCGGGGATGGTGGTGCTGGTGCGCTCGACCTTCACGACGGTGCCCGTGGCGGTGGGAGTGGTCTCGCTGTCCGCGTCGGCGGTCGTCTCGGTGTCGGCGGCCTCGGCGTCCGGGTCGGAGTCCGGGTCGGCGGGCTGCGACTCTTCGTCGGTTGCCTCCGGCTCCTCGGGCTCGGGCGGCGGCAGCTCGGTCAGGTAGTACTCGATGTGATCGCCGGTGACGACGTAGGCGGCGAGGGTGCCTGCCTCGCGGGCGGCGGTGATCTGGTCGTCGTCGTGGATCTGGTAGTCCCACCGGCTTCCGGGCTTGTCGGCAAAGTAGGTGGTGGGGTTGGGGATGACGACGATGCCCTCTGCGGCGAGCTTCTTGCGCTTGTCTTCCTTGTCCTTGGCGGCCTTGTGGGCGCTGTACTCCTTGCGGGCGTGGTCGACGGCGAGGCGAGAGCGAGCGGTCTTCTCGTCGTCGGTCTTGGCGGGCATGGCTACGACAGCGTCGATGACCTTCTTGATGCGGTCGGGGTCCTTCGTGATCTTGGCCAGTTCGACGGCGGCCTCGACCGGGATGATGCCCTCGCGGAGCGCGGCCTGCGCTTCGTCGGGCAGGTTGAGCAGACCGATCCGCTTGGAGATGTACGGCTGTGGGATGCCGGTGCGGCGGCTGATCTCCCGTTGGCCCAGCTTGTCCTCGTCGATGAGGCGCTTGAGCTCGCGGGCCTCTTCCAACGGCGTGTAGTTCTCGCGGAGGACGTTCTCCGTCAGCCGGTGGATGCGCTTGGTGGTGTTGTCCTTGAGCGTGTCGGACACGACCGCGCGGTAAGCGCTGCGTCCGGCGGCGCGGGCGGCGGCCCACCGGCGGTGGCCGAAGTTGATGACGTACTTGATTTGCTCCTTGGCCTTGTCGCGCTGCTCGTCGGTAACCGAGTCGGCGTCCACGCCGAAGATCAGGGCGGCGGTGGCGGTGTAGAGCTTGGTCACGTCGTTGCCGTAGCCTGCCCAGACGTCGACCGGGACGACCACTCCGGCCGACAGCTGGCCTTCGGACTTGATCGAAGCGACGAGCTTGTCATCCGGGGTGAGGCGGCTTTCGGGGTTCTCGGGGTCCGGGGCGACCTCTCCGATGGGCAGGTCTTGGATGGTGGCACCGGCGGCCTGGGCGGCCTCGATGGCCGCCTTCTCCATCTGCTCCTCTTCCTGCTGGAGCTGGGCGAGCGGGTTGCTTGCGAGGCCACTACCTCTGCGGGCCATGTGGGGCTCCTTGTACACTGTGGGTGGGTGAAATTGCTGTGGGGGTGGCTTGTCCTGGGCGGTCAGCCGCCCCCACATTTGTTTGTCTTCCGTCTCACGACTTCCGACTCACATGTCTATAGTATCTAAACTTTCTTAGATGTCAAAGCCGTTTTAGCGAAGTTGTTCGGCTACTTTGGGTTGCGCCTACCGTGTGGGGGCGAGGTCTTCTGGCCGGGCTTCGTCCGTCCGTCAGGGTAGCGGCTGGGGGGCGCGGTTTTCGGGGTGGTGCGGGCCGTGGCGTCCGGTGGCCTGGTGGATGGGGCGTGTCGGGCGGTCCGGTTCGCGCGGGTCGTTCAGTGGGTGACGGACTCGATGGTGCTGGCGGGGCAGCCGGCAGGGCAGCGGGTGTCGTCGCCTTCGGGGTCGGCGGTGGTGGGGCTCAGCGACCAGGGGCACCAGTCGTCGTTGCCGTTGCGGTGGTTGTTCCAGCGGTGCTGGTCGGTGTTCGGCATGTCGTCGCTCCGTGGTTTCTGTGAAGGGTTGGCCGGGCGTTGGCGCGGCGGGTGAGACGGGGGT
>NZ_LEKG01000051.1:0-40585 GCF_001029515.1 Micromonospora sp. RV43
GGCGAAGGCGTGCCGGTCGGGGGAGTCCGCCACACGCTTGAGGAACATGTCCGGTACGGAACGGTACGGTACATCGAGAGCCATCGCTGTAGCCGCCTTCAGGGGTGGAGGGACGTGACGGGGGTCACGCCGGTCTGCGGTTACCGAAGGGTATTGCGTGCACCCGGCCAGCGGCTAGCCCCGATCGGCCGAGTCGTCAGCGGTCCCGCCTGCTGGAACCGGTCAGGCGTACCGGCTGGCCGCGCGGGACCAGTCGTAGGTGGCCCGGATCCAGTCCCGGCGGGTGTCCAGGAACGCCCGCATCCCCTTATCGGCCACGGCGCTCAGCGCCGCGTCCCGCTCCGCGTACGTGGCGAGGGTCTTGTTGAACCGGTCGGCCGCCGCGTACAGCGCCGCCGACTCGTCCTGCCCGGTCTCGCCCGCGATCGTGGTGACCAGGTTGTGCGCCTCCGGGGTGGCGCCCCGCTCCTTGCCGTAGGAGAACAGGTCGTTGCACCAGCAGATCAGGTCGGTGGCGAGGGCGTCCAGCACGGTGAGCGCCGGCGCGACCCGCTGGTCGGCGCGGGGCGCGGACGGGCGGGCCAGGTCGGTCACAGTGAAACTGGGGCGCACCCCGCCGGTGTGGCGGCGCATCTGCGTGTACTCGGCCACCCCCGGCACCCGCCGGCGTTCCCGGTTGGCGGCCTCCCAGAGCAGCGCCAGCAGGTACTCCCGCAACTGGCTGATCAGGCGCAGCAGGTGGGCCGGCCGGCCCCGGTCGCGGGCCCGCCGGCACAGGTCGTGCAGCGCCAGGGCGATCGGCCCGCCGTCGGCCGGTGCGGGCGCCTCCGGGTCGCCGTGCCGGTCGAGCACCGCCAGCAGCGCGGCCAGCGTGGGCGCCAGCAGCGTGGGCGTCGCGCCGAGCCCGTCGTCGTCGCAGGCGTCGTCCACCACGAACAGCCAGTTGACCAGGTCGGTGAGCAGGCGCAATCCGGACGGCGACGCCTCGGGGCAGGCGCGAGCGGCCAGCTCCGCGGCGTGCGCCCCGGCCAGCCGCCGGCGCCCGGCCTGGTCCTCCACCAGGCCGAAGTCGCGTACCCAGGCCGCGCTCTCCGCGGCCGTCTGGTCGACGGCGGGGTGGCGCCGGGAGGGAAAGGGTGGCTCGTGCAGTGCCGAGAGGGCGAAGTCGCGCATCGTCGTCCCCTGTCCGCCGCCCCGCGGGGTCGGGCCGGTGCGCAGGAGCGTACGGGAGGACGTAACCGTTATCGAAGCCGGTCCGTCCACTTTCCACAGTCAGCGAGCGATCGGCTACACACCCTCGGTCAGAGTCCCAGCTCGGCGGTGCGCAGGCGCTCGGCGCGGTCGGCCGGACCGTCCACCTGGACCCGGGCCACCCGCTGCCGTCCGGTGAGGAACAGGACCAGCTCGCCCGGCGCACCGACCAGCCGCAGCCGTTCGCCGCCGCCGCCGGCCCGCAGCTCGCCGTAGCCCGGCGCCTGCACCAGCACCTCGGCCGGGAACCGCCGCAGCGCCATCCGGGCCAGCAGCGCGACCCGCTTCCACAGCACCGCCTGCTGCCCGGCCGGCAGGTTGCGCGGATGCCAGCCCGGACGGGCGCGCCGCACGTCCTCGTGGTGGATGAAGAACTCCATCCCGTTCGCCAGCTCGTCGGTGAGCGGGTTGCTCACCGGGCTCCACACCGGGGGACGGCGTACCCGGGCGATCAGGTCGGCGTACGGCCCGGCGGCGATCCGCCGACGGACCGACTCGCCGTAGCCGCGCAGCGGCGGCAGCAGGATCCCGCCCGCCGCGTCCGGCCGGCGCTCCCGCACCAGCAGGTGCGCCGCCAGGTCACGAGTGGTCCACCCCTCGTTCACAGTCGGTGCGTCCGGTCCCACTTCCAGCATCAGGTCGGCGAGCGCCTCGCGCTCCGCTCGGGCGTACCGCGGCATGGCCCGATCGTAGGCCGGTCCCGGCCGATCGGCGCGCCACGCCCGGCGCGACCACGCCGCCGGACCGCCTCCGGTCGCCGTCGGCCCAGCTCCGGCGGGAACGTGACGGCGGACATATCCCGGCCGGGTCGGCGGGACGGGCGGCGAGCGGTAAGGATGGGGGAGAAAACTGCGGCTTACGGCGGGGGAGAGCGTGGCGAGCGGGACAAGTCGGGACGTGCTCGGCAGAGGGCTACGGGTGCTCGGCCGGGCCATCCGGGAACAGCCACGGATCTTCGCGGTCGCGGTCAGCGGCAGCGTGCTGTTCGGCCTCCTGGTGATCGCCAGCGCGTACGTGGTCGGCGGGGTGGTCGGCGACGTCGTCGTGCCGGCCGTGGAGCGCGGCGAGGTGGCCCGCGGGGCGCTGGCGCTCGCCGCGACGGCGCTGTTCGGCATCAGCGTGCTGCGTGTCGTCGGCATCTTCGGCCGCCGGCTCGGCGCCGGTTACATGCAGTACCGGCTCCAGGCCGCCTACCGCCGCCGGGTCACCCGCCGCTACCTGGAACTGCCGCTGGCCTGGCACCACCGCAACTCCACCGGCACGCTGCTGTCGAACGCCAACTCCGACGTGGAGGCGGCCTGGTACCCGATCGCGCCGCTGCCGTTCGCGGTCGGCACGCTGGTGATGCTCGTCGGCGCGGTGGCCTCACTGTTCTTCACCGACTGGGCGCTGGCCCTGGTCGGCCTCGCCGTGTTCCCGGCGCTGTTCGCGCTCAACGTGGTCTACTCCCGCCGGATGGCGCCCCGGCAGGCCCGGGCGCAGCGGCTGCGGGCCGAGGTCAGCGGCATCGCGCACGAGAGCTTCGACGGCGCGCTCGTGGTCAAGACGATGGGCCGCGAGGCCCAGGAGACGGCCCGCTTCGCCTCCCGCGCCGGTGAGCTGCGCGACGCGCTGATCTCGGTCGGCCGGCTGCGTGGCGTGTTCGACCCGATGCTGGAGACGCTGCCCAGCCTCGGCACGCTCGCCGTGCTGGTGGTCGGCGCGCTGCGGCTGCGGGAGGGCGCGATCACCGTGACCGAGCTGGTCAGCGTCGCGTTCCTGTTCACCGTGCTGGCCTTCCCGGTACGCGCCATCGGCTGGGTGCTGGCCGAGCTGCCGCGCAGCGTCGCCGGGTGGGACCGGGTCCGCCGGGTGCTCGACGCGACCGGCGAGATGCCGTACGGCACGACGACGCTCGACCCGGCCACCCGCGAGCCGGCCACGCTCGCCTTCGACGACGTGCACTTCGCGTACGAGCCGGCCGAGGCGCACCTGCCCGGCGCACAGGTGCTCGGCGAGGTGACGTTCACAGTCCCGGCCGGGAAGACGGTCGCCCTGGTCGGCCCCACCGGCGCGGGCAAGTCGACGATCGCGTCGCTCGCCGTGCGCCTGGTGGACCCGGGCGCCGGCCGGATCACGCTGGACGGCGTGGACGTGCGGGAGCTGACCGCCGCCTCGCTGGCGGCCACGGCGGCGCTCGTGGCGCAGGTGCCGTTCGTCTTCGACGACACGGTCCGGGCCAACATCGCTCTCGACCGGGCCGGCATCGGCGACGACGAGGTCTGGGCGGCGCTGCGGCTGGCCGAGGCGGACGGCTTCGTGGCCGCGCTGCCGGACGGGCTGGACACCATGGTCGGCGAGCGGGGCACGTCGCTGTCCGGCGGTCAGCGCCAGCGGCTGACGCTGGCCCGGGCGCTCGCCGGGCGACCCCGGCTGCTGGTGCTCGACGACGCCACGAGCGCTGTCGACCCGCGGGTCGAGGCGGCCATCCTGGCCGGGCTGCGCGCGCCCGCGGACGGCGGCGCCCCGGCGTCGATCCTGGTGGTGGCGTACCGCCGGGCCACCATCGCGCTCGCCGACGAGGTGATCTACGTGGAGCAGGGCCGGGTGGTCGCCCGCGGCACCCACACCGAGCTGCTGTCCACCGTGCCCGGCTACGCCGACCTCGTCACCGCGTACGAGCAGGCCGAGCAGGAACGCGAGCAGAATCGGACGTACGACGAGGTCACGCCGTTGACCTCGGGCCTGGAGGTGGACCGGTGAGCGCGAGGAGTGCAGCGGAGCGGAGCCCCGCAGTCGCGAACGAACGGCGGGCCCGGTGAGTACGACCACGGGCGAGACCACCGAGGCCACCGAGTCGACCTGGCGGACGCTGCGGCGCGGGCTGGCGCTCTCCCCGGAGCTGCGCACCGGCCTCGCCGGCACGCTGGCGCTGGCGCTGGTCTACATGGTCGGCCGGGTGGCCGTGCCGGTGGCGGTGCAGCGCGGCATCGACCACGGCATCGTCGGCGGCCTCGACCTGAACGTCATCTCGCTGACCGTGGCGATCACCGCCGGCGTGCTGGTGGTCACCACCGCCTGCGGGTACCTGATGATGCGCCGGTTGTTCACGGTGAGCGAGACCGCGCTGGCCGGGGTGCGCACCCGGGCGTTCCGGCACGTGCACGACCTGTCCATGCTGCACCAGCAGTCCGAGCGGCGCGGGTCGCTCGTCTCCCGGGTCACCAGCGACGTCGACCAGATCACCCAGTTCCTCCAGTGGGGCGGCGTGATCCTCATCGTCAACCTGGGCCAGTTGCTGGTGACCACCGCCGTGATGCTCGCGTACTCCTGGCAGCTGACGCTCGTGGTGCTCGTCGCGTTCGCGCCCGCGGTGCTGGTGATCCGGCAGTTGCAGCGCCGCCTCGCCGGTGCGTACGGGCTGGTGCGGCAGCGCACCGGCACGCTGCTCGGCGCGATCGGCGAGAGCGTGGTGGGCGCGCCGGTGATCCGGGCGTACGGCATCGCCGGGCGCACCGCGCGGCGGCTGGACACGGCCATCGACGGGCAGCGGGTGGCCCAGCAGCGGGCGATCCGGATCAGCATCATGGGCAGCTCGGTGGGGGAGCTGGCCGCCGGCCTGGCGCTGGCGGGCGTGGTGGTGGTCGGGGTCAGCCTGGGCGTCGACGGCACGCTGACGGTCGGCCAGCTCACCGCGTTCCTGTTCCTGGTCACGCTGTTCATCCAGCCGGTGCAGATCGCCACCGAGGTGCTCAACGAGGCGCAGAACGCGATCGCCGGCTGGCGCCGGGTGCTGGACGTGCTGGACGTCTCCCCGGACGTCGCCGACCCGGGCGAGCAGGGGCGGGAGCTGCCACCCGGGCCGCTGGACGCCCGCTTCGCCGGTGTCACGTTCGCCTATCCGGGCGGGCCCCCGGTGCTGCACGACGTGACGCTGGACATCCCGGCCAAGAGCCGGGTGGCGGTGGTGGGCGAGACCGGAAGCGGCAAGACCACCTTCGCCAAGCTGCTCACCCGGCTGATGGACCCCACCGAGGGGCAGGTCCTGCTCTCCGGGGTCGACCTGCGGCAGGTGCGCTTCGACTCGCTGCGCTCCCGGGTGGTGATGGTGCCGCAGGACGGCTTCCTGTTCGACGCCACGGTCGGGGAGAACGTCCGCTTCGCCCGCCCCGACCTGACCGACGAGCGACTCACCGCCGCCTTCGCCGAGCTGGGCCTCTCCGACTGGCTGGACGGCCTGCCGTCCGGGCTGGACACACCGGTCGGTGAGCGCGGGGAGGCGTTGAGCGTCGGCGAGCGGCAGCTCGTGGCGCTGGCCCGGGCGTACGTCGCGGACCCGGACCTGCTGGTGCTGGACGAGGCGACGAGCGCTGTCGACCCGGCCACCGAGGTCCGCCTGCAACGGACGCTCGACGCGGTGACCCGGGGCCGGACCACGCTCGCCATCGCGCACCGGCTGTCCACCGCGCAGGCGGCGGACGAGGTGATCGTGGTGGACCGGGGCCGGATCGTGCAGCGCGGCCCGCACGAGGAACTGGTCCGCGACGCCGACTCGGTGTACGCCCTGCTGTACGCGTCCTGGCTGGAGCAGACCCGCTGACCTTGGCGGGTCTGCTCGGGAGCGGCGGTCAGCGGGAGTAGAACTCCACCACCAGCTGCTCGTCGCACACCACCGGCACCTCGTGCCGGGCCGGTTCGCGCACCAGCGTGGCGCGCAGCTCGGCCGGCTGCGCCGACAGGTACGGCCGGGGCTGCGCGTCGGCGTGCGCGCCGGCGGCGGCGAGCTGGAACGGCGGCAGCGCGCGGCTGCGCTCGCGTACGCCGACCACCTGGCCGGGCCGCAGCCGGTACGACGGCCGGTCGACCTTGCGCCCGTCGACTGTGATGTGGCCGTGCGCGACGAGCTGGCGGGCCTGGTAGATGCTGCGCGCCAGCCCGGCCCGCAGCACCACCGCGTCGAGGCGTCGCTCCAGCAGCGCGACGAGCGTCTCGCCGGTCTTGCCGGCGCCCCGGGCGGCCTCGTCGAACAGGCGGCGCAGCTGGGCCTCGCTGACGTTGTACTGGTGGCGCAGCCGCTGCTTCTCCAGCAGCCGCACCTGGTAGTCGGAGGTGGTGCGGCGGGACCGGCCGTGCACACCCGGGGGATAGGGGCGCCGCTCGAAGTACCGCACGCACTTGCGGGTCAGCGGGATACCGAGGGCGCGGGAGAGCCGGGCCTTGGGCCGGGGGTGGTTCACGTCGACGTCTCCGATCGTCTAGCCTGCTTCTTAGGTAAGCCTAACCTATGTTGAGGAGGTCGGGATCATGCGGCCCAGCCCGGCGGAGATCGTGCGGACCCTTGTCGCGGGCCGGTTGCCCGCCCTCGTCCACCTGGCCCGGCACCCCGGCCCGCACCAGGTCCGGCATGCCGTCGACCCCGACGGGCGGGTGCTGCTGCTCGTACCCGTGGTCAGTGACCTCGCCGCGGCGCTCGTGCCGCCGGCGGGCGACACCGACGTGGCCACCGTGCTCGACGTGCTCGACCTGCCGCCGGCGGCCGGGGCGCCCTCGCTCGGCCGGGCCTGGGTGTCCGGCTGGGCCGAGCGGCTGGACGGGGACGAGGCGCGCGACGCGGCAGTCGACTTCGCCGCCACCGACCCTGTCGGCGACCTGCTCGACGTGGGCAGCCGCTTCCACCTGCACCGCTTCGAGGTGGCCGAGGCCCGCTGGGAACGCGCCGGGCGCGTGCGCCGGGTCGACCCGGAGGCGTACGCGGAGGCCGAGCCGGACCCGCTGCACCCGGTCGAGGCCGACCTCCTCGCCGACCTGGCCGACCACCACGCCGAGCAGGTCGGCGACTACCTGCGGCGGCGGCTGGACCTGCCCGGCGACCAGACGCCGCAGGTGGTCCGGATCGACAGGTACGGGCTGCTGGTCGCACACGGGCGGCCCGGCGCGACCCGGCGGGCCCGGCTTGCCTTCCCCCGGCCCGTCGCCGACGTGGCGGAGCTGTCCCGCCTGCTGCACCCGATGCTCTGCCCCCGGGCCGCCGCCTGAGCAGCGCCGGCCCGGCTGCCCGAGCAGCGCGGTCCCGGCCGTCGGAGCCGTCGGCCGGGCCGGCTCAGGTGATGTCGCCGGTGAGGTACCGCTGGACCGTCGGGCCGATGGCTGCCACCAGCGTCGCCGGCTCGGCCGTGGCGACCGCGTCGAGGCGGAGCACGTACCGCATCATGGCCAGCCCGGCGAGCTGCGTGGCGACCAGCCCGCCGCGCAGCGCGCGCTGCGCCGGGTCGACGTCGAGCTGGTCGAGCACCCGGCGCAGCACCTGCGTGACCAGGAACTCGCGCAGCAGGCGCGCGGTCCAGTCGTTGCTCACCGCCGACCGCAGCAGCGCCACCGCCGCCGTGCCGGTGGGGGAGTCCCAGACCTCCAGGAACACCCGGACCATCCGCTCGCCGAGCGCGTCCGGGCCGCCGGCGAGCACCGCCGGCAGCAGCCGTCCCGGGTCGGCCGGGAACGCCGTCGCGGCCCGGAACAGCTCCTCCTTGCCGCCGAAGTAGTGGTGCACGAGCGCCGGGTCCACGCCGGCCGCGGCGGCGATGGCCCGGATCGACGCGGCGTCGAAGCCGCGTTCGGCGAACGCCTCCCGCGCCGCGGCGAGGATGGCCTCGCGGGTGTCCGGGCTGCCGGGCCGCCGCCCGGTGCGCCGCGCGTTCACCCGCTGCGCCGGCGCAGCGTCGCGGCGGCCAGCACCAGCGCCGCCACCGCCGCCCCGGCCACGATCGCCAGGTCCCGCCACATCGTCCCGGTCGGTTCGGCGTGCGCGCCGACCTCCTGCAACGCCTCGACCGCGTACGACAGCGGCAGCACGTCGCTGACCGCCTGGAGCCAGCCGGCCATCTCGCCGCGCGGCACGAACAGGCCGCACAGCAGCAGTTGCGGCGCCACCACCACCGGCATGAACTGGACCGCCTGGAACTCGGTGCGGGCGAACGCCGAGCAGAACAGCCCGAGCGCCACCGCGAGCACCGCGTTCACCCCGGCGATCAGCACGACCAGCCACGCGCTGCCCGCGGTCTCCAGCCCGAACACCCGGTACGCGACGACCGAGGCGACTGTGGACTGGAGCACCCCGGCCAGGCCGAACGCGATGCCGTAGCCGAACAGCAGGTCGAGCTTGCCCAGCGGCGTGGTGAGCAGCCGCTCCAGCGTGCCCGTGGTGCGCTCGCGGAGCATGGCGATGCTGGTCACCAGGAACATGATGATGAACGGGAAGAAGCCCAGCATGATCAGGGCCACCCGGTCGAACGTACTGGGCCCGCCGGGCGGGGCGGGCTGGTCGACGTACATGAAGTAGACGAGCGTGAGCAGCACCGACGGCACCACCACGAGCAGCGCCACGGTCCGCCGGTCGTGCCGGAGCTGGCGCAGGATGCGCCCGGTGGTGGCGGCCAGGATCCGTCCGTTCATCGCGCCTCTCCCTCGGCGTCGCGGATCAGGCGCAGGAACGCCTCCTCCAGGTCGTCGGTCCCGGTGGCGGCGCGGACCGCGGCCGGGGTGTCGTCGGCGACCAGCCGTCCCTCGCGGATCAGCAGCAGCCGGTCGCAGCGGGCGGCCTCGTCCATCACGTGGCTGGAGACCAGCAGCGTGGTGCCGTTCGCGGCCATGGCATGGAACCGGGCCCACAGGTCGGCCCGCAGCACCGGGTCCTGGCCGACTGTCGGTTCGTCGAGGATCACCAGCTCGGGTTCGCCGACGAGCGCGCAGGCGAGCGAGGCGCGGCTGCGCTGGCCGCCGGAGAGCGTGCCGACGAGCTGGTCGGCCGCCTCGGCGAGGCCTACGTCGGCCACCGCGCGGTCGGCCTCGGCGCGGCCCCGGCCCTGGAGCACCGCGAAGTAGCGGGCGTTCTCCCGCACCGTCAGGTCGGCGTAGACGCTCGGGGCCTGGGTCAGGTAGCCCACCCGGCGGCGCAGGTCGGCCGAGCCGGCCGGGCGGCCGAGCACGTCGACGGTGCCGGAGCCGACCGTCTGCACGCCGACCACCGCGCGCATCAGCGTGGTCTTGCCGCTGCCGCTGGGCCCGAGCAGCCCGGTCACCGTGCCCCGGGGCACCTCGCAGCTGATGCCGTGCAGCACCCGCCGCCCGCCCCGGTCGACCACCAGCTCGCGGACCGACACCGCGTCGTCCATGCTCGCCTCCATCAATTCATCACCCGTTGAACTCAACGATAGGTGAATTGCGTGCGCCTGGCAATGAGGGACTTGACTTCGAGTGCGCTCGAACTGGAAGCCTGGAGGGCGTGGACATCAGCACGCGGGAGATGAGCCTCACGGTGGGTGAGGCGGCGGAACGGGTCGGCCTGACCACCTACACGCTGCGCTGGTACGAGCAGGAGGGGCTGGTGGGCCGCGTCGGGCGGGACTCGTCGGGCCGCCGGCGCTACACCGAGTCCGACGTCAACTGGCTGTTCCTGCTCACCCGGCTGCGGCGCACCGGGATGCCGGTTCGCGACATGCGCCGCTGCGCCGAACTGGCCCGGCACGGGGACAGCACGCTCGGCGCGCGGCGGGCGCTGTTCGAGGCGCACCGGGCCCGCGTGCTGGCCCGGATGGCCGAGCTGGAGGAGGACCTGAAGGTCCTCGAACACAAGATCGACGCGTACCGCCGGGCCGAGGAGGAATCAGGCTGAACGCCCCAGTGGCGGACAGTGGGTCCGGCAACGGTCATTGCGGTGAAGATCGGATTTCGGCACCATGACGCCGTGGGTCCAGCGCAGTTGCCCGACACCGCGTTCCTCGACGACTGGGCCGCCCGCCTGCGGCAGGCCGCCGACCGGCCGGTCGTCGGGATCATGCTGCGCGGCAGCCATGCCCGGCGGGCCGCCACCGAGCACAGCGACGTGGACGTGGACGTGCTCGTGGTCGCCGACGACGGACGGACCGCCGGCACGGGCGCCCGGCAGGCAGCGTCCCGCCGCGGCACGCCGTACGCGGCCCGGCGGGCGTACCTGACCGAGTTCGCCGGTCGCCTCGTGCACGTGTCGGTGGCCGCCCGTGACGTCCGCTCGTGGGTGCGCCGGCTGGGCCAGCCCGCCGACTGGGCGTTCGGCCTCCCGGTCACCGCGCCCGCCCGGCTGCTGTGGGCCGTACCGGAATGGCGCCGCCGGATCGACCTGCCGGTGCTCTGCCAGCCCGCCGACGAGCCGCGCCTGGAGGAGCTGATCGCGACGCTGGGCAAGGTCGCCGCGGCCCGTGTGGCCGACGACGCGGTCGGGGTCCGGCTCGCCGCGGCCGACCTGGCCCGGCTCTGCCCCTCGGTGCTGCGGCCGGCCAACCCGAGCGTGCGCGTGGTGTCCCGGCGGGCCGCCCTGGCCGCCGCGCTGGACCTGCCGGTCGCCCCGCCCGGCTACCGCCACGACATGCTGCTCTGCCTCGGGCTGCGCGCCGGTGACCCGGCCGAGGTCGGCGCCGCCGCCGGACGGCTGGTCACCGGCATCCTGCCGCTGATCCGCCCGTACGCGGACGAGATCGCCGCCACCCACGGGGCGGACCTGGCCGAGGCGCTGGTCGACGGCCGGGTGGACCGCTACCTCGGCCGGTTGGGCCGGGCGCTGGGGACGGTGACGCCCGCCTCCCGGGACACGTCGGCGGTGCCCGGGCCGCGTGCGGGAGAATGGTCAACCGTGCCCGCCCCTGACGCGCCGCTGACCGGCGCCCCCGCTCCCGGACCGGCCCGTCCGTCCCGGCTCGACCCGGCCGTCGCGGCCAAGCTCCGCCGCACCCCGGACGGCCTGGTCGCCGCCGTGGTCCGCGCCCACGACTCGGGCGAGGTGCTGATGGTCGCCTGGATGGACGACGAGGCGCTGCACCGGACGCTCACCACCGGCCAGGCCACCTACTGGTCGCGCAGCCGCGGCGAGTACTGGGTCAAGGGCGCCACCTCGGGCAACCACCAGTACGTCCGCTCGGTGGCGCTCGACTGCGACGGCGACGCGCTGCTGGTCAGCGTGGAGCAGGTCGGGGCGGCCTGCCACACCGGGCAGCGCACCTGCTTCTTCACCGAACTGCCGGTCAGCTTCCCGGAGGCGACCCCGTGACCGACGGCACGGTCAGCCCGGACCGGACCACCTTCGCCGACCTGGCCGCCCGCTGGCGGGTCGTGCCGGTGACCCGGCGGCTGCTCGCCGACGCGGAGACGCCGGTCGGGGTCTACCGCAAGCTGGCCGGCGGCCCCGGCACGTTCCTGCTGGAGTCCGCCGAGCAGGGCGTCGGCTCGGCCGGCACGGCCTGGTCGCGCTACTCGTTCATCGGCGTCCGCAGCAGCGCCACGCTCACCGAGCGCGACGGCGCGGCGAGCTGGACCGGCACGCCACCCGCGGGCGTGCCCACCGGCGGCGACCCGGTCACCGTGCTGCGCGAGACAGTCGCCGCGCTCGCCGGGCCGGGCTGGGATCCGGCCGGTGACATGCCGCCGCTGACCGGTGGCCTGGTCGGCTACCTCGGGTACGACCTGGTCCGCCGCTTCGAGCGCCTGCCCGAGCTGACCGAGGACGAGCTGGACGTGCCCGAGCTGGGCATGATGCTCGCGACCGACCTGGTGGTCCTCGACCACTACGAGGGGTCCGCGATCCTGGTCGCCAACGCGGTGCTGCCGCCGCTGGACGACCCCGACCGGGCGGAGCGGGTCGAGGCCGCGTACCACCACGCCGTCGGCCGCCTCGACGCGATGACCACAGCGTTGTCCCGACCGATTCCGCCCATGGTCTCGACAGTCGGCCGGCCCGGCGTCGGCGAGGTGGTCAGCCGCACCCCGGAGGGCGGTTACCCGGAGGCGGTGGAGGCGGCCAAGGAGGCGATCCGGGCCGGCGAGTGCTTCCAGATCGTGCTCAGCCAGCGCTTCGAGCGCCCCACCGACGCCGACCCGCTCGACGTCTACCGGGTGCTGCGCACCACGAACCCCAGCCCGTACATGTACCTGCTGCGCTTCGACGGCTTCGACATCGTCGGGTCGTCCCCCGAGGCGCACCTCAAGGTCAGCGCCGGGCCGGACGGGCGGCGGCGGGCGCTGCTGCACCCCATCGCCGGCACCCGGCCGCGCGGCGGATCCCCGGACGGCGACGCGAAGCTCGCCGCCGAGCTGCTCGCCGACCCCAAGGAACGCGCCGAGCACGTGATGCTCGTCGACCTGGGCCGCAACGACCTGGGCCGGGTGTGCCGGCCGGGCACCGTCGAGGTGCCCGAGTTCGCCACCATCGAGCGGTACAGCCACGTCATGCACATCGTCTCCACTGTCGTCGGCGGGCTGCGCGACGACCGCACCGCGTTCGACGCGCTGGCCGCGACGTTCCCGGCCGGGACGCTCAGCGGCGCGCCCAAGGTGCGCGCCATGGAGATCATCGAGGAGCTGGAGCCGGTGCGGCGCGGCGTCTACGGCGGCACCGTCGGCTACTTCGCCTTCGGCGGCGACCTGGACATGGCCATCGCGATCCGGACCGCGCTGATCCGCGACGGCCGCGCCTACGTGCAGGCCGGCGCCGGGATCGTGGCCGATTCCGACCCCGCCGCCGAGGACCAGGAGACGCGGAGCAAGGCCGCCGCCGTCCTCGCCGCCATCGCGGCCGCCGAGACGCTGCGGGCGGCCCGGTGAGCGCGCCCGGCACCACCGCGCCGGCGGCCCGCGGCCGGCGCGAACTCGCGTACGCGGTGCTGCTCTGCCTGGCCGGCGCGGGCCTGGCCTGCTGGGCGGTGACCCGGACCTGGGCGGTGGAGGTGACCGCCCGGGGGTCGCTGCCGTCCGGGCGGGCCGAGCGCACCGGCACGGACCTGCTGCCCTGGGTGCTGGCGCTGACCTACGTGGGACTCGCCGGCGGTGGCGCGGTGCTCGCCACCCGGGGCCGGCTGCGCCGGCTGCTGGGTGTGCTGCTGGCCGGTGTCGGCGTGGCCGTGACGGTCGGCGGCGGGATCGGCCTGACCGAGGCCGGGGTGAGCCGGCAGTGGCCTGCGCTGGTGCTGGCCGGCGGCCTGGCGCTGGCGGCCGGCGGCGCGTTCACCGCGCTGCGCGGCGACGGCTGGCCGGCGATGGGCGCCCGGTACGAGCGGCGGTCCGCCCCGGCGGACGAGCCCGGCCGGCCGGCCGTCGAGCGTGGCACCCGGGACGCGTGGGACGCGCTGGACCGGGGCGAGGACCCGACGGTCAGCTGACCGGCTGCGCCTCGCGGGCGTCGCGCCGCTGCCGGGCCGCGGCCCGCGCGGCGGCCAGCTCGGCCACCAGCCGCTCCAGCTCGCGGCGCTGGGCGGCGCGGGCCCGGTCGGCGCAGACCGCCTCCCAGGCGTTGCCGCGGGCGGTACGCGTCCGGCCGTCGCCGGCGACCGCGCGTTCGAGCGTGTCCACCACGCCGACGGCGAGGGAGGCGACGGTACGGGAGATGGTGGTCAAGCCGATGGTCTGGGTCGGCCCGTTGGCGCTCATGGTCACCCCATACGAGATCGTTGGCGACGGTCGGCAGCCGCCGCCGTCGAGTGTGCCCGACGACGATGCTTCCGGGCGGACGTTTCGCCGCCGTGAAGCACAGGTCAACGCTGTCGCACCGGGGACGACCTGGGCAGGGCCGGAGGTCCTTGAGCTTGGTCACAGCCCACGGCCGGAACCCGTCCTGCGGGGCCGGAACGATCGTGGTGAGATAGGGGATGGGTGACGGTCGATGCCAGCGGTGGCGCTGCGTGACATGGCGTTCACCGGAAGTCGGCCATCATGCCACAGCCCATGTCGTGAGGTGCGCCATACCCCCCGGCACTCGTCGCCAGGTGGCGCCCCCTAGCATCGGCCCATGACGCCCGGAGAGGGGAGTCCGTTGGTGACTGCTGAGCATGCGCACGCGGAGGGGGACGACGCCGGAGCGGCGCCGTCCGCAGGGGTGCTCGACGAGATCCTGGCCGGCGTGCGCGAGGACGTGGCCCGGCGCCAGGAGCAGGTTCCGCTGGAGCGGATCCGTGAACTGGCCGCCGCCGCGCCGCCACCGCTCGACGCGTACGCGGCCCTGCGCCGCCCCGGCGTGGCCGTGATCGCCGAGGTGAAGCGCTCGTCGCCGTCCAAGGGGCGGCTGGCCGAGATCGCCGACCCGGCCGACCTGGCCGGTGACTACGCGGCCGGTGGCGCGCGGGCGATCAGCGTGCTGACCGAGGGCCGCTGGTTCGGCGGGTCGCTCGACGACCTCGCCGCGGTGCGGGCCGCGGTGAACGTGCCGGTGCTGCGCAAGGACTTCGTGGTCTCCAGCTACCAGGTGCACGAGGCCCGCGCGCACGGCGCCGACCTGGTGCTGCTGATCGTGGCCGCGCTGGAGCAGAACGTGCTGGTCGGGCTGCTGGAGCGGATCGAGTCGCTCGGCATGACCGCGCTGGTCGAGGTGCACACCGAGGAGGAGGCGGACCGCGCCCTGGAGGCCGGCGCGCAGGTCATCGGCGTGAACGCCCGCGACCTGCGTACCCTGGAGGTCGACCGCTCCGTGTTCGAGCGGATCGCGCCCGGCCTGCCCAGCAGCGTCGTCAAGATCGCCGAGTCCGGGGTGCGCGGTCCGCACGACCTGATCCGGTACGCCTCCGCCGGCGCCGACGCCGTGCTGGTGGGCGAGGGCCTGGTCACCCAGAAGAGCCCGCGCGAAGCCGTCGCCGAGCTGGTCAACGCCGGTAACCACCCGGCCACGCCCCGCCCGGTGCGCTGAGCCGCCGGGCACCCGATCCGAGAGGACGCCCGCGATGAGCGCCGCACCCGCAACCGGCCAGGTCCCCGACGCCGCCGGTCACTTCGGCCGGTTCGGCGGCCGGTTCGTCCCCGAGGCGCTCGTCGCCGCGCTCGACGAGCTGGACGCGGCGTACCGGAAGGCGATGGGCGACGAGGACTTCCTCGCCGAGTTCGACGCGCTGCTGCGCGACTACGCCGGCACGCCCTCGATGCTCTACGAGGCCCGGCGGTTCTCCGCGCAGATCGGCGCGCGGGTCCTGCTCAAGCGGGAGGACCTCAACCACACCGGCGCGCACAAGGTCCGCAACGTGCTGGGCCAGGCGCTGCTCACCAAGCGGATGGGCAAGCGGCGGGTCATCGCGGAGACCGGCGCCGGCCAGCACGGCGTCGCCACCGCCACCGCCGCCGCGCTGTTCGACCTGGAATGCGTCGTCTACATGGGCCAGGTGGACACCGAGCGGCAGGCGCTGAACGTGGCGCGGATGCGGATGCTCGGCGCCACTGTCGTCCCGGTGACCACCGGCTCGCGCACGCTCAAGGACGCGATGAACGAGGCGATGCGGGACTGGGTCGCCAACGTCGACAGCACCCACTACCTGATCGGCACCGCCGCCGGGCCGCACCCGTTCCCGGAGATGGTCCGCGACTTCGTGCGCGGAATCGGCGAGGAGGCGCGCCGGCAGTGCCTGGACCTGACCGGCGCGCTGCCGGACGCGGTGGCGGCCTGCGTCGGCGGCGGCTCCAACGCGCTGGGCATCTTCCACGCGTTCGTGCCGGACGCCGGGGTCCGGCTCTACGGCTTCGAGGCCGGCGGCGAGGGCGTCGACACCGGCCGGCACGCCGCCAGCATCACCGGCGGCTCGTCCGGCGTGCTGCACGGCACCCGCACGTACGTCCTCCAGGACGCCGACGGCCAGACCATCGAGTCGCACTCGATCTCGGCCGGCCTGGACTACCCGGGCGTCGGGCCGGAGCACGCCTGGCTGCACGACACCGGCCGGGCCACCTACCTGCCGGTCGACGACGCCGACGCGATGGCCGCGTTCGAGCTGCTCTGCCGCACCGAGGGCGTGATCCCGGCGATCGAGAGCGCGCACGCGCTCGCCGGTGCCCGCGCGATCGCCCCCCGGCTCGCCGAGGAGCTGGGCCGGGAGCCGGTGATCGTGGTCAACCTGTCCGGGCGGGGCGACAAGGACGTGCACACCGCCGGCGCGTACTTCGGCATCCTCGACAAGGAGTGACAGCGTGAGCCGCATCGGGGTCGCCTTCGACAAGGCGCGGGCGGACGGGCGGGCGGTGCTGGTCGGTTGCATGCCGGCGGGCTTCCCGACCGTCGAGGGCAGCATCGCCGCCATGAAGGCCATGGTCGAGGCGGGCGTGGACGTCATCGAGGTGGAGATCCCGTACTCCGACCCGGTGATGGACGGCCCGGTCATCCAGAAGGCGAGCGACATCGCGCTCGCCGGCGGTGTCCGCGTCGCCGACGCGCTGCGCGTCGTCGAGGCGGTCGCGGCGACCGGGGCGAGCGTGGTCACCATGACCTACTGGAACCCGATCGAGCAGTACGGCGTGGACGCGTTCGCCCGCGACATGGCCGCCGCCGGCGGCACCGGCCTGATCACGCCGGACCTGATCCCGGACGAGGCCGCCGAGTGGCTGGCCGCCTCCGACGCGCACGGCCTGGACCGCACGTTCCTGGTCTCGCCGTCCTCGACCGACGCGCGGCTGCGGATGACAGTCGAGCACTGCCGCGGCTTCGTCTACGCCACCGCGATCATGGGCGTCACCGGCGCCCGCGCGCAGACCTCCGAGGCGGCGCCGATCCTGGTCTCCCGGCTGCGCGAGGTCACCGACATCCCGGTCGGCGTCGGGCTGGGCGTCGGCACCGGCGCGCAGGCCGCCACAGTCGCCGGGTACGCCGACGCGGTGATCGTGGGCAGCGCGCTGGTCCGCTGCGTGCTGGACGCTCCGGACCAGGCTGCCGGCCTGACCGCGCTGCGCAAGCTCAGCGCCGAACTCGCCGAGGGCGTCCGCAACCCCGCTCGCTGACCGCCGGCTCGCCATGCCCTTGATCGACTCCATTACGCCGAGCTGGCGTGGTCATAGACGCCAGGACCTCGCCACTTCGCCGAACTGGTGTCGATCATGCGCGAGCGCGGCTGTCCGTCGCCGGGTGGCGTGAGCGCGTCGGCGGCGGTCGTGTGCCGCAGCACGCCGGCGCGGCCGGCGAGCGCGTCCGCGATCGCCGCGCGCGTGGCGGGGGTCAGCACGTCGGGCAGTTCCTGCGGCGGCCACCACCGCGGCAGGCACCCGGCCACCGGATCGCCCGCGGGCCCGGCATCAACCGGCGCGGCGCGGAACACGTGCACCAGCACGTCCGGCCGCCCGCCGCAGCGCCCGGCCGGCGGCGGAGGCGCCTGCCGGCCGATCACCCGGTAGAGGCCGACCAGGTCGACCGGCGTCACCGCCCAGCCGGTCTCCGCACGGACCGCCCGGACGACGGCGTCCGCCGGGCTCTCGTCGTGACGCAGCCGCCCGCCCGGCAGGCCCCAGCGCCGGGCCCCCTCGGACCGGCGGCAGAGCAGCAGCCGGCCGGACCCGTCGGTGACGACAGCGGCGACCGCCCAGGTGAGCGGGCTCATGGACAAACAGCCTACGACCGTGCAAAACAGAAGTCATCCGACCCGCGCGGCAGGCGGCCCGGGGTGCCGCACACACAGTCCGCACCGGTACCGTGTGCACCCGTGACCCTCGCCCCGATGACCCCACTGGCGGCCATGCCCAGCCCCAGCACCGCCGTCTGGCAGCTCGGTCCGGTTCCGATCCGGGCGTACGCGCTCTGCATCATCCTCGGCATCGTGGTGGCCTGCGTGGTCACCGAGTACCGGCTGCGCCGCCGCGGTGTGGCGCCGGGCGCGGTGCTCGACATCGCCGTCTGGGCCGTGCCCGCGGGCATCATCGGCGCGCGGATCTACCACGTGATCACCTCGCCGGAGAAATACTTCGGCGCCGGCGGTGAGCCGATCAAGGCGCTCTACATCTGGGAGGGCGGCCTCGGCATCTGGGGCGCGGTGGCCGGCGGCGCGGTCGGCGCGTGGCTCGCCGCGCGGCAGCTCGGCATCCCGTTCACCGTCATCGCCGACGCGCTGGCGCCGGGGCTGCCTTTGGCGCAGGCCGTCGGCCGCCTGGGCAACTGGTTCAACAACGAGCTGTACGGCGGGCGGACCACGCTGCCGTGGGGCCTCGAAGTGCACGTGATGGACCCGGACAACCCGGGTCACGCGCTGCGCGACGACGCCGGCAACCCGGTGCTCCAGCCCGGGCTCTACCACCCGACGTTCCTCTACGAGGCGCTCTGGAACGTCGGCGTCGCCGCGCTGGTGCTGTTCCTCGACCGTCGCCTGCGGCTCGGCCGCGGCCGGGCGTTCGCGCTCTACGTGATGGGCTACACGGCGGGCCGGTTCTGGATCGAGCTGATGCGCACCGACGAGGCGAACCTGATCCTCGGCGTACGCCTCAACGTCTGGACCGCCGCGCTGGTCTTCCTCGGCGCGCTCGCCTACTTCATCCGGGTCCGCGGTCCCCGCGAATACCTGGTGCCGGTGGGCGAGCCGGCCCCCGCGACCGGCCCGGCCGGGGACGTGTCCCAGGTCGACCTCTCCGCCCGGGAGGCCGCCGAACGGCCGGCCGCGCCCGAGGGCTACCGGGTGGTGACCGAGGAACAGTTCGACGCGTACCGGCAGACCGGTGTGCTGCCCCCGGTCGACGACGAACGGCCGGAGGCCGCCACCGGGGCCGACGCCGCCACGGACGACGCGGACGAGGCCGGACGCGCGAGCACCGGCTCCGCCGCCACCGAGGGTGCGGACGCCACCGGCCGCGCGGACGCGGACGGCGACGACACGGACCCGGATCGGGCCGACGCGGAGCGCACGAACGCCGGCCGGGCCGACAGCGGCGGGCGCCCGGCGGACCGGGACAGCTGAGCGGGGGAGTCATGCGCAGCGCGGTGGTGGTCGGCGCCGGCCTCGGCGGAATGGCGGCGGCCGGTGTGCTGGCCCGGTCGGGCTGGCAGGTCACGCTGCTGGAACGCGCCGACCGGGTCCGCCCGGAGGCGACCGCCGTGGTGCTCTGGCCCAACGGGGTACGCGCGCTGCGCGCCCTCGGTCTGGGCGACGGGCTCGACGCGATCGCCACCCCGCTGCCCGACGGTGGCGTGCGCCGCCCGGACGGGCACTGGCTGGTGCAGGCCCGGTCCACGCCGGCCGAGCGGATGCCGGTGGTGGTGCACCGGGAGGACCTGCACGACGCGTTGATCGCCGGCCTGGGTGACCGGGTCGAGCTGCGTACCGGGGTGACAGTGCGGACCGTACGCGCGGCGTCGGGCGAGCGTCCGGCGGTGGGCGACGGCCGGCACACCTACGAGGCGGACCTGGTGGTGGCCGCCGACGGCACGGACAGCGAGATCCGGCGGCACCTCGCCCCGGAGACCGCCGTGGTCAGCTCCGGGTGCGCGGCCTGGCGGGCGGTCATCCCCTGGTACCGGGCCCCGCAGTTGCCCGACGACCAGCCGGTGCACGGCGAGACGCTCGGCGCCGGATACCGCTTCCTGGCCGCCTCGCTAGGCGAGCGGGGCACCGCGGGCGCGTCCCGTCGGGGCGGCGTCTACTGGGTCGCCACCGCCGCGGGCGCGCCCCGCCCCGAGCCGCCGGAGATCCAGCTCGCGCTGCTGAAGCGCTGGTTCGCGGGCTGGCCCGCCCCGATCGGCACGCTGCTGGAGGCGACCGACCCGGAGGACGTCGTCCAGCAGGAGATCCGCGAGCTGCGCCCGCTACCGAAGGCGTACGGCTTCCCGGCCGGTCCGGGCGGCGTGGTGCTGCTGGGCGACGCCGCGCACGCCATGCCGCCACACCTCGGCCAGGGCGCCTGCCTGGCGTTCGAGGACGCCGCGACGCTGGCCGGGCTGCTACGGGAGTCGCGGCTGCCTGATGCGGTGACCGCGTACGACAGGTTGCGCCGCCCCCGCGCGGCCACGATGGTCCGGCAGACCCGGCGGATGTCGGCGGTCCTGCAGGCCCGGGGCCGGCTGGCGCTGCGCGCGCGGGACGCGGCTCTGGGCACGATCAGCCCGCGACTGCGCAACACCGCCGCTGCGGCGGCCGCCGCCTGGCAGCCGCCGTCCTGACCGTCCGCGCGCGGCCTGTCCGCGTGCGGACGTCCCTCGGGCGGCCCGGCTCCCCGGCGGCCCGGCCCTCAGTCGGCGCGGTCCCCGGGCGACCGGCCCGGCCCGACAGCCGGGTAAGTAGTCAGATGACGGCGGCGGGCTCGGCGATGCAGGCGGTGCCGATCCGGCGGAATCCGACCCGCAGGTAGACGCGGGCGATGTCCTCGCTGCCGGCGCTCAGGAAGATCAGGTCGGTGCCGGCGGCGCGCAGTTCCCGCGCGAGCGTGGCGGTCACCGCCGCGCCCAGTCCGCGCTGCCGGGCGGACGGCAGCGTGGCCACCCCGGCGATCTCCGCCACGTCGTCGACCCGCATCGCCATCCCGCTGGCGAGCGCGCCCTCGTCGAGCGTCTCGGCGAGCACCGAGATACGCCGCCCGTCGGCGACCCGGGTCGCCTCCTCCTCCAGCGCCGCCACGTCCAGCTGGGCGAGGGCGGCGTCCCGCTCGGCCGGTCCGGCGTCGCCGCGCGCGGTGCCGCCGTTGGCGAAGCCGACCGCCGCGACGGCCCGTCGCAGCGCGATGTCCGCCGCGAAGCCGGGGTCGCCGGGGTCCAGCACCCGCACCGGTACGTCGCTGAACGTCCCCGGATCGGGCAGCCGCTCCGGCTCCAGCAGCATCAGCGGCGCCTCCAGCACGCTGAGCCCGGCCGAGCGGGCCACCGCCAGCAGGTCGGGCTGGTGCTCGTGCACCCACTCGAACGCCTCCGGCAGGCCCAGCTCCCGCTGCCGGGCGCGGACCGCTGTCACGTCGGCGAGCGTGGGCGCCTCGGTGGCGTCGATCCGGGGCCGGGCGTAGAACGGCCAGCCGTCCCCGTCGCGGACGAACAGCACCAGGGCGCCGTAATCCTCGGTCCGGGCCCCGTCGCGGGGCACCGCGTCGTAGAACCGCTCCAACCGGTCGAGTACGTCAGCGCGTGCGAGATCCACCGCGCGAGACTACACGTCCCAGCATCTGGAAGTGTGATCAATCTGAACTGGCCTTGCGCCGGAAGCCCTAACGTAGACTCAATAAACCGCAGAGGGCCGACGTCGTCCCCATCATGATCCATCCTGAGTGACGACAGGAGGCCCGGTGGCCTTTCCGTACCCTCACAGCCCGCAGTCGGCCCCACAGGCGACCGGGCTCTACGACCCCGCGTACGAGCACGACGCCTGCGGTGTGGCCTTCGTGGCCGACCTGCACGGGCGGCGCTCGCACCAGGTCGTCGCGAACGGCCTCGGGGCGCTGTGCCGGCTGGACCACCGGGGCGCCCGGGGCGCGGAGCACAACACCGGGGACGGCGCCGGCATCATGATCCAGGTGCCGGACGCGTTCCTGCGCGGCACCGTCGACTTCCCGCTGCCCCCGGCCGGCCAGTACGCCACCGGCCTGGTGTTCCTGCCCGACGACGACGCGGCCGAGGCCCGCGCCCGCCAGGTGGTCGACAAGTACGCGCTGGTCGAGGGCGCCGACGTGCTCGGCTGGCGCGAGGTGCCGACCGACCCGTCCGGCCTGGGCGAGACCGCGCTCGCGGCGATGCCCCGGGTCCGGCAGCTGTTCGTGGCCGCGCACCGGCTGACCGGCTCGCCGGACGGCCCGGCCGGCTCCCCGCTGACCGGGCTCGACCTGGACCGGGTGGCGTTCTGCCTGCGCAAGCAGGTCGAGCGGGAGACCGCCGAGCGGGGCGTGCCGGCGTACTTCCCGTCGCTGTCCGGCCGCACCATGGTGTGGAAGGGCATGCTCACCCCGGACCAGCTCCCGGCGTTCTACCCGGAGCTGACCGACGAGCGGGTGGTCAGCGCCATCGCGCTGGTGCACTCGCGCTTCTCCACGAACACGTTCCCGTCCTGGCCGCTGGCGCACCCGTACCGCTTCATCGCGCACAACGGCGAGATCAACACGATCCGCGGCAACCGGAACTGGATGCAGGCCCGCGAGGCGCTGCTGCGCAGCCCGAGCATTCCGGGCAACATCCGCCGGGTCTTCCCGGTGTGCACACCCGCGGCGTCCGACTCGGCCAACTTCGACGAGGTGCTCGAACTGCTGCACCTGGCCGGGCGGAGCCTGCCGCACGCGGTGCTCATGATGATCCCCGAGGCGTGGGAGAACGACCCGGACATGCGCGCCGACAAGCGCGCGTTCTACCGCTTCCACGCCAGCCTGATGGAGCCGTGGGACGGCCCGGCGTCGGTCGCGTTCACCGACGGCGAGATCGTCGGCGCGGTGCTGGACCGCAACGGCCTGCGCCCCGGCCGCTGGTGGCACACCGCCGACGGCCTGGTGGTGCTCGGTAGCGAGGCGGGCGTGCTCGACCTCGACCCGGCCACTGTGGTCGCCAAGGGCCGCCTCCAGCCGGGCAAGATGTTCCTGGTCGACACCGTCAACGGCCGGATCGTCTCCGACGACGAGATCAAGACCGAGCTGGCGGCCGAGCAGCCGTACCAGGAGTGGCTGCACGCCGGCCTGATCGAGCTGGACGACCTGCCGCCGCGCGAGCACACCGTCTACACCCACGACTCGGTACGCCGCCGCCAGCAGACGTTCGGCTACACCGAGGAGGAGCTGAAGATCCTGCTCGGCCCGATGGCCCGCAGCGGCGCCGAGCCGATCGGCTCGATGGGCACGGACACGCCGATCGCCCCGCTGTCCACCCGGCCGCGTCTGCTCTACGACTACTTCCATCAGCTCTTCGCGCAGGTCACCAACCCGCCGCTGGACGCCATCCGGGAGGAGCTGGTGACCAGCCTGGCGTCCACCATCGGGCCGGAGGGCAACCTGCTCGACCCGGGCCCGGCGAGCTGCCGGCAGATCGTGCTGCCGTACCCGGTGATCGACAACGACGAGCTGGCCAAGATCCTGTCCATCGACGAGGACGGCGACCTGCCCGGCTTCAAGGCGGTCCGGGTCTCCGGGCTCTACCGCCTGCGCGACGGCGGCGCCGGCATCAAGGCGCGGCTGACCGAGATCTGCCGGCACGTCTCCGAGGCGATCGAGGACGGCGTCCGCATCCTGGTGCTCTCCGACCGGGACTCCAACGCCGACCTGGCGCCGATCCCGTCGCTGCTGCTCACCGCCGCGGTGCATCAGCACCTGGTCCGCGAGCAGACCCGTACCCAGGTGGCGCTGATCGTCGAGTCCGGCGACTGCCGCGAGGTGCACCACGCGGCGGTGCTGATCGGGTACGGCGCGGCGGCGGTCAACCCGTACCTGGCCTTCGAGTCGGTGGAGGACATGATCTCCACCGGCGTGCTGGCCGGCGTGGACCGGGTCAAGGCCGTCCGCAACTACGTCAAGGCGCTCGGCAAGGGCGTCCTGAAGATCATGTCCAAGATGGGCATCTCGACCGTGTCGTCGTACTGCGGCGCGCAGGTCTTCGAGGCGGTCGGCCTGGACACCCGCCTGGTCCACAGGTACTTCCGGGGCACCCCGAGCACCATCGGCGGCATCGGCCTGAACGAGATCCACGCCGAGGTGGCGGCCCGGCACGCGCGGGCCTGGCCGGCACCGGGCGCGCAGGCCACCGACCGGCTGGAGGTCGGCGGCGAGTACCAGTGGCGCCGCGAGGGCGAACTGCACCTGTTCAACCCGGAGACGGTCTTCCTGCTCCAGCACGCCACCCGCAGCCGCCAGTACGACGTGTTCCGGCAGTACACCGCCAAGGTCGACGAGCTGGCCGCGCAGGCGGGCTCGCTGCGCGGGCTGTTCACGCTGCGCACCGGCGTACGCCCGGCGGTGCCGCTGGACGAGGTCGAGCCGGCCTCCGAGATCGTCAAGCGCTTCGCCACCGGCGCCATGTCGTACGGGTCGATCTCGGCGGAGGCGCACGAGACGCTCGCCATCGCGATGAACCGGCTCGGCGGCAAGTCCAACACCGGCGAGGGCGGCGAGGACGTCGAGCGGCTGCACGACCCGGCGCGGCGCTCCGCGGTCAAGCAGATCGCCAGCGGCCGGTTCGGCGTGACAAGCGAATACCTCGTCAACGCCGACGACCTCCAGATCAAGATGGCGCAGGGCGCGAAGCCCGGCGAGGGCGGGCAGCTACCAGGCAACAAGGTCTGGCCGTGGATCGCCCGCACCCGGCACGCCACCCCCGGCGTCGGCCTGATCTCCCCGCCGCCGCACCACGACATCTACTCCATCGAGGACCTGGCCCAGCTCGTCCACGACCTGAAGTGCGTCAACCCGGCCGCCCGGGTGCACGTCAAGCTGGTCAGCGAGGTGGGCGTGGGCACCGTCGCGGCGGGCGTGGCCAAGCTCAAGGCCGACGTCATCCTGATCTCCGGGCACGACGGCGGCACCGGCGCGTCCCCGCTCAACTCGCTCAAGCACGCCGGCACCCCGTGGGAGCTGGGCCTGGCCGAGGCGCAGCAGACGCTGCTGCTCAACAAGCTGCGCGACCGGGTGACGGTGCAGGTCGACGGCCAGCTCAAGACCGGCCGGGACGTGCTGATCGCGGCGCTGCTCGGCGCCGAGGAGTTCGGCTTCGCCACCGCGCCGCTGATCGTCGAGGGCTGCGTGATGATGCGGGTGTGCCACCTGGACACCTGTCCGGTCGGCATCGCCACCCAGAACCCGGTGCTGCGTGAGCGCTTCACCGGCAAGCCGGAGTTCGTGGAGAACTTCTTCCTGTTCCTCGCCGAGGAGGTCCGCGGCTACCTGGCCGAGCTGGGCTTCCGCAGCATCGACGAGGCGATCGGCCACACCGAGCTGCTCGACGTGGCCGGCGCGATCGACCACTGGAAGGGCCACGGGCTCGACCTGAGCCGCGTGCTGCACCTGCCGGAACTGCCCGAGGGCGCGGCCCGCCGGGGCGTACGCGCCCAGGACCACGGCCTCGACGCGGCGCTGGACAACCGGCTCATCGAGCTGGCCGGGCCGGCGCTGCGTGACAGTACCCCGGTCCGGGTCGAGGTCGAGGTCCGCAACGAGCACCGCAGCGTCGGCGCGATGCTCGGCGGCGAGGTGACCCGCCGCTTCGGCGGCGACGGGCTGCCCGACGACACGATCGAGTTCCGGCTGCGCGGCACCGCCGGCCAGTCGTTCGGCGCGTTCCTGCCGCGCGGGGTCACGCTGCGCCTGTACGGCGACGCCAACGACTACGTCGGCAAGGGACTGTCCGGCGGCCGGATCGTGGTCCGGCCGGACGCCGACGCACCGTTCGTCGGCGTGGACGCCACGCCGGGCCGCCGCGCCGAGGACCAGATCATCGCCGGCAACACCATCCTGTACGGCGCCACCGGCGGCGAGGTGTTCCTGCGCGGCCGGGTGGGGGAGCGGTTCGCGGTGCGCAACTCCGGCGCGGTCGCGGTGGTCGAGGGCCTCGGCGACCACGGCTGCGAGTACATGACCGGCGGCACGGTCGTGGTGCTCGGGCCGACCGGGCGCAACTTCGCCGCCGGCATGTCCGGTGGCACCGCGTTCGTGCACCGGCTCGACCAGCGGCTGGTGAACGCCGAGCTGGTCGACCTGTCGCCGCTGCGCGACGAGGAACGCGACCGGCTGCACGAGCTGGTCCAGCGGCACTTCGCCGAGACGGACTCGGCCGTCGCCGAGGACCTGCTCAAGCGCTGGCCGCAGGCGGTGGAGGAGTTCACCGCAGTGGTGCCCCGGGACTACCGCCGGGTCATGGAGATCATGCGGGCCGCCGAAGCCGCCGGCCGAGACGTCGACGACGCGGTGATGAGCGCGCTCAGCGTGCCGTCGGCCGCGCCGGTACCGCCCGCGCCCCGGGCGGTCGCCCAGGAGGTGGCTCGTGCCTGACCCGAACGGTTTCCTGCGCTACGACCGGCGGCTGCCGGCCCGCCGTCCGGTGCCGGTGCGCATCTCCGACTGGCGCGAGGTCTACCCGCCGGCCGGTGAGGAGCTGATCCGCGAGCAGGCCACCCGGTGCATGGACTGCGGCATCCCGTTCTGCCACGACGGTTGCCCGCTGGGCAACCGCATCCCGGACTGGAACGACCTGGTCCGCACCGGCAACTGGGACGCCGCGGTGGAGTCGCTGCACGCCACGAACAACTTCCCCGAGTTCACCGGCCGGCTCTGCCCGGCGCCGTGCGAGGCGGCCTGCGTGCTCGGCCTCGGCGGCCAGCAGCCGGTCACCATCAAGCAGGTCGAGGTGGAGATCGCCGACGCGGCGGTGGCCCGCGACGGTCTGCGGCCCCGGCCCGCCTCCGCCCCGACCGGGCGGTCGGTGGCGGTGGTCGGCTCCGGCCCGGCCGGGCTGGCCGCCGCGCAGCAGCTCGCCCGCGCCGGTCACACGGTCACCGTGTACGAGCGCGACGACGCGATCGGCGGCCTGCTCCGCTACGGCATCCCCGACTTCAAGCTGGAGAAGCAGCACATCGACAAGCGGCTGGCCCAGCTCACCGCCGAGGGTGTGCACTTCCGGACCGGCGTCGACGTCGGCGTCGACGTGACCGCCGAGCAGTTGCGCGCCGAGCACGACGCGGTGCTGCTGGCCTGCGGCGCGTTGCAGGGCCGGGACACCCCGGAGACGCCGGGCCGGGAGCTGCGCGGCGTGCACCAGGCGATGGCGCACCTGGTTGCCGCGAACCGGGTGGTGGCCGCCGCCGGGGACGGGCGGCCCGCTCTCGCGACGTTGCCCGACGGTACGCCGATCGACGCCGCCGGCAAGCACGTGGTGATCATCGGTGGTGGCGACACCGCCGCGGACTGCCTCGGTGTGGCGCACCGGCAGGGCGCGGCCGGCGTCCACCAGCTCGACCTCTACCCGGAGCCGCCGTCGGAGCGGGACGCGGAGCGCGACCCGTGGCCGACCTGGCCGTGGGTGCTGCGCAACTACCCGGCGCACGAGGAGGGCGGCGAGCGGGTCTTCGCCGTCGCGGTGCAGGAGTTCGTGGACGACGGCACCGGCCGGGTCCGCGCGGTCCGGATCGCCGAGGTGACAGTGGAGAAGGTGGACGGTCGTCGCATCGTCACGCCGCTGCCCGGCTCCGAGCGGGAGATCCCGGCCGACCTGGTGCTGCTCGCCATCGGCTTCGAGGGCACCGAGCAGCAGCCGTTGCTGGCCCAGTTCGGGGTGACCCGCAACCGCCGGGGCGCGATCGACTCCGGCCCCGACTGGCAGGCCGCCGACGGCGTCTTCGTCGCCGGTGACATGCACCGGGGCGCCTCGCTGATCGTCTGGGCGATCGCCGAGGGACGCGCCGCGGCGGCGGCGATCCACGCGTACCTGGGTGGGGTGGGCGAGCTGCCCGCCCCTGTCGACCCGGCCCGCCAGCCGCTCGCCGCCAGGTGAAAGGAAGGGCCCCCTCTTAACGCCTCAGGTAGAGGAGGGGGCCCTTCTTAACATCCGCCGCCGCGCGGCCCGCCGTCCGCGGACGACGCGCCGCGACGGCGGCGGAGGTCAGCGGCCGAGCAGGTCGTGCGCCGCCCGGATCTTCGCCCACGAGGCCGGCTGCGCCGGTGCGGCTGTCGTCCGCGCGGCGGTGGCCACGCCGGGCCGGCCGGGGGTGAACAGCCAGGTGGTGAACACCGCGTCGAGGTCCCGTCCGGAGATCCGCTCGGCGAGCGCCTGGAACTGCGCGACGGTGCCGTCGCCGTACTGCCGCTTGGCCGTCCAGGTGCGCAGGATGCGGAAGAACGCGGCGTCGCCCACGGCGAGCCGGATCTGGTGCAGCGCCATCGCACCCCGGTCGTAGACGGCGGCGTCGAAGATGCCGCTCGGGCCCGGGGCGCCGGGGCGCACCTGCCAGAACTCGGAGTCGGCCGGGTAGCTGTCGTACGTGAAGTCGAACAGCTCCTGCGCGGTGCCCTCGCCCTGCTCCTCCGACCAGAGCCACTCGGCGTACGACGCGAAGCCCTCGTTGAGCCAGATGTGCCGCCAGTCCGCCACCGACACCGAGTCGCCGAACCACTGGTGGGCGTTCTCGTGCACCACCACGTACGTGTTGGCGCCGCGCCGCCAGAAGCCCGGCCCGTACACCGGGCGGGTCTGCGTCTCCAGGGCGAAGCCGATGCCGTCGACGGGCCCGGCCACGCCGCCCTGCGCCTCGAACGGGTACGGGCCGAACAGCCCGCTCTCCCAGTCGACGATCTCGGCGGTGCGTTCGATGCTGGCCCGCGCGGCCGGCAGGCGCTCGCCGAGCGTGGTGCTGTACGCGTTCACCACCGGCTGCCCGTTCGGCGCGGTGCCGGTGACGATGTCGTACTGCCCGATCGCGAGGAACGCCTGGTACGTGGCGCCGGGCTTGACGCTGCGCCAGCTCCACCGGGTGCGGTTGCCGGCCTCGGGCAGCGGGTCGCGCGGCTGCACGCCGTTGCTGATCACCTCGACGCCGGTCGGCACCGACACCGAGACGTCCCAGGTGGCCTTGTCCTTCGGGTGGTCGTTGCTCGGGTACCACCACCAGGCCGACTCGGGCTCGTTGACGGCGAGCGCCCCGTCGGCGGTACGCGTCCACGCGGTGTAGCCGTAGACGGTGGTCTGCGACGGCACGCCGGCGTACCTCACCACGACGGTGAGCTGCTGGCCCTTCGTCAGCGGCCGGGCCGGAGTGATCACCAGCTCGTGGTCGCCGGCCCGGGCGAACCCGGCGACCCACCCGTTCACCCGCACCGACTCGACGTCGAGGGCGAAGTCCAGGTTGAACCGGGACAGGTCCTTCGTGGCGGTGGCGAGGATCGTGGTGGTGCCGCTGAGCCGGTCGGTGGCCGGCTCGTAGCGCAGCCGTATGTCGTAGTGGCCGACGTCGTAGCCGCCGTTGCCGTAGTCGGGGAAGTAGCTGTCGCCCAGCCCGGGGCTGCCCGGCGTCGGGGTGGCCGCCGCGGGTTGCGGCCGGCCCCACCCGGTGGGGGCGGCCTGGCCGGGGGCACCGGTCACTGTGGTGCCGGCTGCGGTGAGGGTCAGGGCGGCGATGGCCGCCGTGAGTGCGCGTCGCACGGTGGGACTCCCTCCGTCGGGTGTCGTCACCGTCAAACTAATCGACACATGTGAACGTATCTGTCCTGTCCGGCCGATCGGGGCTATTCAATTTCGACGAATGTTTCGATAGCATTACCGACCAGTAACAGCACCGATCCCTCGGCCACGCGCGCGGTCAACGGGCTCCACCACCCCTGCCCCGTGGAGGCTCTGCCATGCCCCGTCGCGTCCGTACCGTGTTCGCCGCCCTCCTGGCGGCCGTACTCGGCGCCGTGCTCCTGCCCGGCGCCGCCCGGGCGGCCACCGTCAACTACGTCGCCCTCGGCGACTCCTACTCCTCCGGGGTCGGCGCCGGCCCGTACGACCTGTCCACCTGCCTGCGCAGCCAGAAGTCGTACGCCCCGCTCTGGGCGGCCGCCCATTCGGTCACCAGCTTCAAGTTCCCGGCCTGCGGCGGCGCGGTCACCGCCGACGTGCTGGCCAACCAGGTCGGCCAGCTCAGCAGCAGCACCACGCTGGTCACCATCACCATCGGCGGCAACGACGCGGGCTTCGCCGACGTGATGACCAGTTGCCGCTTCGGCAGCACGTCCAGCTGCGAGAGCGCGGTGAACGAGTCGAAGGCGTTCGCCACCGCCACGCTGCCCGCCCGGCTCGACGCCACGTACACCGCGATCCGCAACCGGGCCCCGAACGCCCGGCTGGTGGTGCTCGGCTACCCGCGGCTGTTCGAGACCGGCTCCTGTGGACTGCTCGCCATGAGCAGCTACAAGCGCACCATCCTCAACCAGGCCGCCGACACGCTCAACGGCGTCATCTCCGGCCGGGCCGCCGCCGCCGGGGGCACCTTCGTCGACGCGCGGCCGTTCTTCGCCGGGCACGGCGTGTGCGCCGCCGAGCCGTGGATCCGCGACGTCAGCGGCGTCATCGAGGCGTACCACCCGAACGCGAACGGCTACCGCTACGGCTACCTGGCCGCGCTGACCGCCGCCATCGGCTGATCCGCACGCGAGGAGGGCCCGCTCGACACCCGTCCGTCGAGCGGGGCCCCGCCGTGCCGGGTTGCATCGAACGTCGACAATGGTGCGACACCGCATGCGACCCGGAGGTGACCATGCGTGAACCGGCGACCCGGCCGCGGCCGGTCCGCGAGCAACTCCCGGCCGGTGGCCCGGAACTGCTCACCCTGCTGGCCCGGCTGCTGCGGCGTCCACGCCGCGGCGACCGCCGGCTCCCGCTGCTCTGGCTGGTCCGGCCCACCGGGGACGGCGCGGTCGCGGCCCTGCTACGGCGTTTCGCGGCGCGCCGGGCCGGGCGCCGGGTGCCGCACGTAGTGCTGGACCTGACCGGCCGCCCGGCCGGCGACGACGTCGCAGCCGTGCTGCAGGAACTGCACCGGCAACTCTCAGTGGAGGCGTTCGGCGCGCCCCGGCTGCGGTTCCGGCACTACCCGCTGGCCGACTGGCTGATGCACCAGACGCTCGCCGTGGACCTGGACGCCGCCGACAGCGGCCGGGCCGCGCTGGTCCGCCGGCTGCGGGACTGGCGGGGACGGCGGACCGGTGACGACCCCCAGGTCGGCGGCGACTCCGGCCTCGGCGCCGCGCTGCACCTGCTGCTCTGGCTGCTGTGGCGGGCCGTGCCCGGCGTCGTGTTCCGGATCGCCGTCTCCGGCCGGGTGCCGCTCGTCGGACGGCAGTACCGCTGGTTCATGCGCCAGCAGTACCTGGCGCCCCGGCAGTCGGTGACGTTCCTCGGCTTCGCCGAGCGGCTCACCGCCGGCTGGCGCGACGGCGAACACCCGGCCCAGGTGGAGAAGCTGCTGCTGCACGCGTTCCTGGAGGACCTGCGCCTGGCGTACCGGCGGCGGTTCTGGCGGCCCGGGGACTGGCGCCGCACCGCCTATCCGGTGCTGGTGCTCGACGGCGCGCGGCCGGACAACGTCGGGCACACGCTGGTCCGGCTCGTCGACGAGGTGCGCAACGAGACCGGCCGCAACGACCCGCTGCTCGTCGTCGCGGTCGCCGCCGACCCGCCGCCGGAACCGGCCGCTTCCCGGCCGCTGGCCGAGGCCGAGGAGGCGTACGAGGAGTGGGCCGAGGCGCTGCCGGAGAACCGCCGGCTGCGTCGCTCCGGCGCCTGGCTGATGCTGCTGGAGGCGGACGACCGGGACGTCGACGCCCCGGTGGGAGGCATCCCGCCGGCCCTTGTCGCACCCGACCCGCCCTGGTGGGCGCGGCGGTTCCTGCCCGCCGCGGTGGCCCTGGCGCTCGTCGCCGGGCTGGGCGTGTGGGCGCACGGGCGGTGGGCGCCTGACTGCCGCCCCTGGCCCACCGACCGGGTCGCCGTCCGGCTCGTCGGCGGCGAGTGCGTCGGGTACAGCGACACCGCCGGGCAGGTCTTCAACAGCGAACCCGGGCAGGACCGGCTGCGCGCCGTGCAGCGGCGCATCTTCGCCCAGAACCGGGCCGCCGAGGAGGTGTGGCGGCGCAGCGAGCACCGCCGCCCCTACCTGACGCTTGTCTACCTGGGCAGCCTCACCGGCAACCGGACCCGCGCGGACGAGGAGTCCTACGTCTCCGAGCGGGAGGAACTGGATGGCATGGCCACCGCCCAGTACGCCCTGCTCCAGGAGTCGGCGGCGGCGGACGACGCGGCGCTGCTGCACATCGTGGTGGCGAACGCCGGGCGGCAGATGCGGCACGCCGACGACGCGGTGCGGATGCTGGAAGGGCTGGCCCGCGACGACCCCACAGTGCTCGGCGTGGTCGGGCTGGTGGACAGCCGCACCAGCACGGCGGCGGCGCTGCGCGAACTCAACCGGGTCGGCCTGCCGGTGCTCGCCCCCACGCTGTCGGCCGACCGGATGGACGCCAACTCCAGCCTCTACCTGGCCATGTCGGCGCCGAACCGGGACCAGGCCCGGATGGTCGAGGCGTACGCCCGGCAGGTGCTGCGGGTGGGGGAGGCGCACGTCTACTGGACCACCGGCGAGGGCAGCTCGCTCACCGACGACCTGTACGTCGCCACCCTCGTCGACGGCCTGCGGGAACGCTTCGGCGACCGGATCACCCGGCTCGACGAGTGGCGCAGCGGGCGGCGGCTCACCCAGGAGTGCGGCTACCCGGGGATGCTCTTCTTCGCCGGCCGCTGGTCGGAGTTCGACGGGTTCATGCGCGCGCTCAAGGAGTGCGGCGCGAATCCGCCCCGGCACCTGGTCGCCGACGACTCGGTGAACCGCTACATGGCCAACCCGGGGCTGCGTGCCAGCGCGCCGGGCAACCTGCCGGTCACGTACGTGTCGAAGGCCGCGCTGGCCACCTGCGCGTCGCTGCGGGCCGCGCAGGCCGGGCGCGACGACGCCCGGGGCAGTTTCCTCACCTGGATCGGCGCGGACGGCCTGCTCGACCCGCCCCGATGCCGCGCCGGGACCGGCCCGCCGGTCGGCGAGCGGGTCAGCCTGGCCTACGACGCCACCATGATGACGGTACGCGCGCTGGAGAGCCTCGCCGCCCGGCTGCGCCACGCCGACACCGGCCGCCGCTGGGAGCCCCGCTCGGTCAACCCGGTCGGGGTGCACGCCGAGGTGCTGCGGCAGAACGCCGCCGGCGGCTACCCGGGGGTCAGCGGCCTCATCCGGTACGCCCCGGACTCAGGCGAACCGGTGGCGAAGCGGCTGGCGCTGCTCACCGTGGCGAAGGTGCCCGACGTGGACGCCGCCCCGGTCGAGGTGTTCCACTGCGGCGTGGCCGACACCGGCCCCGACCCCGGCTGCCGCGTCGCACCACGCTAGTGCACAGCCGCCATTCGTGATCATGGTTGGGGTTCGAGGTCGCCGTGCTGGGCAGCCAGGGAGGCAAGGATCATTTCTCGCGCCGCTCGGACCGTAGCCGCGAAGGCGGCCGGCACCGCGGAGCCCCGCCCGGCACGCGCCGGGCGGGGCTCTCGTCTGCTCGTACCCCTTGAGGTCAGCGGGCCGGGACCAGCTCCGCGGCCGGCACCGGCGCCAGGTCCGGCACCGCCGGCCCGATCCGCCGCCGGGGCCACCGGCGGCGACCGGAGGGTACGGCGAGCGCGGCCAGCGCCGCGGCCACCGAGATGCCGGTGAGCAGCAGGAAGCCCGCCGTGAAACCGGCCTCCCGGGGCAGCCCGCTCGGCTGCGGATTCGCGGTGATCACGGCACTGGCGAGCGCCGCGCCGATCGCGCCGCCGATGGTACGGATGTTGGCGTTCATGCCGGTCGCCGCGCCGGTCTGCCCGGCCGGCACGTTCGCCACGATCAGGTTGGCCATCGAGGCGAACGCCAGCCCGATGCCGAGGCCCACCAGACCGCCGGCGATCCCGACCTGCCAGCGGGTGTCGTGCGCGACGGTCAGCATGGCGGCGGCCGCCACGTTGAACACCGCGCCGGTGCTCAGCTGCGCCTTGGCGCTGAACCGGGACTGCAGCCGTCCGGCCAGCAGGCCGGCCACGAACATGCCGACGAGCATCGGCAGCATCAGCAGTCCGGCCTGGGTGACGCTGGCGCCGAAGCCGTAGCCGGCGCTGGTCGGGATCTGCGCGAACTGCGGCAGGAACGCGTAGACGGCGAACATCGAGGCGCCGTAGAGCAGCCCGACGAGGTTCGTGGTCCAGACCGCGGGCAGGCGCATCATCCGCAGGTCGATCAGCGGGTTCGCGGCCCGGGCCTCGGTCGCCAGCCAGGCGGCCGCGAGCGCCGCGGCCAGCGCCAGCAGCCCGACCACCCGGCCGGAGCCCCAACCCCACGCGGCGCCCTTGCTGACCGGCAGCAGCAGCGCCACCAGCCAGCCGGACAGGAGTACGGCGCTGAGCCAGTTGATCCGGCCCGGGGTGCGTACCGGCGAGCGCGGCACGAACCGGTGCGCGGCGAGCGCGGTCAGCCCGACCACCACCAGCGGGATCCAGAACAGCCACCGGTAGCCCAGGGTGGCCACGATCGGCCCGGCCAGCACCACGCCCAGCCCGCCGCCGACTGCCACGACCGCGGAGATCGAGGCCACCGCCGAGCTGACCCGGGCGGCCGGGAACTCGTCGCGGATGATGCCGAACGAGAGCGGGAAGACGGCGCCGCCGATGCCCTGCACCACGCGGGCGGCGATCAGCACGCCGATGCTGGGGGCGACGGCTGCCAGCAGGCAGCCCAGCGCGAGCGCGGCGAGCGAGAAGACGAGTGTCTTCTCCTTGCCGACCATGTCGCCGATGCGGCCGACGATCGGCGTGAAGACGGACGCGGAGAGCAGGTACGCGGTGAGCACCCAGGTCACCGTGTTGGGCGAGGTGTGCAGGTCGTGCTGGATGGTGGGCAGCACCGGAGTGATCAGCGACTGGAGCATCGCGAAGAATCCGGTGCCGGCGGCCAGCACGAGGAAGGTGAGTCGGCGCGAGCCGCGCCCTGATGAGTGGATCATGTGGGAGAACTCCCCGTTGTCGGTACGAGACTGGTGGCCGCTCGCGCAGTCGTGCGGCGGTGGCGGCCGGGTCGTGCGGGCGCTCAGCGGTCGGCGGGCATGGTGGGACCTCCCGGGTCCGTGTCGTGGCGCGAGGATCGCGTGGCCGGAGGGCGGCCGGAAGTCCGGAGTAAGCTATCCGGAGGGGTGGCTCCGGTCAGTAACCGGAGGCTTGCCTCCATTAACCTAGCGGAGGGGTGCCTCCGGTTGCAAGGCGGAAGGGGTGACGCGCCTCATGGCTGACGCCGACGTGTCCGGCGAGGTCTTCGCGCGCCGCCCCAAGCGGGCCGACGCCCGCCGCAACTACGACGCGCTGATCGCCGCCGCCCGCGAGGTCTTCGGCGAGCACGGCGCGGGCGCGTCGCTGGAGGAGATCGCCCGCCGGGCGGGCGTGGGCATCGGCACGCTCTACCGCAACTTCCCGCAGCGGCGGGACCTCTTCGAGGCGGTCTACGTCGAGGAGGTGCGCGCGCTCAGCGCCTCCGCCGCCGACCTGGCCGACGAGCCCCCGTGGGACGCCCTGGTCGGCTGGCTGCACCGGTTCGTCGCCTACGTGGCCACCAAGCGGGCGCTGGCCGAGGAGCTGGTGCACGACTCCGAGGTGTTCCGCAGCTGCCGCACCGAGATCTACGCGACCGGCGAGCCGCTGCTGCGCCGCGCCCAGGCCGCCGGGGAAGCTCGGCCGGACGCCGGCTTCGACGACGTGATCCGGCTGATCAGCGGCCTCGCCGCGTACCAGTTCCCGGACCCGGCCCAGCGGGACCGCGTCCTGGCCATCGCGCTGGACGGCCTGCGCCCGCCGGCGGGCATGAATTGATACGTCCGGCCGTTTGTTGACGTGACGCATCAAGGGCTGCTCTGTGCGGGAGGAAGGGGCGGGTGCGGCCGGGTTCAGCCGACCCCGCCGTACTCCGCGATCGCCGAGAGCGTCGCGCGGACAACCGTCGGCGCGGTCCAGTGCGCCGATCTTGCACTTTCGGGCGGCGAAATGCGGCTCATGCACCCATTCTTCGGGGCCGCAGGTGCAAGATCGCCGAGGAGAGGCGGATCGGCCGGCGGCTCCCGCCCGGGAACCGCCGGCCACCCGCTCAGCGGTGCCCGTTACCAGGCCGCCCCCACGGTCCGGTGATCGCGAACACGTACCCCGGTGACTGGATGTTGGCGAACAGAGTCTTCCCGTCCGCGCTGAACGTCGGCCCGGTGAACTCGCTGTCGTTCAGTTCGTTGCGGGCCAGCGGGTACGCCTTGCCCTGCTCGGTGACGCCGACCAGGTGCGACACGCCCTCGCCGTCCTCGGCCAGGATCACCCCGCCGTACGGCGACACGGTGATGTTGTCCGGCCCGTCGTAGTTGCCGGTGTCGGCCTCCGGGTCGGTGTTCACCCCGAAGATGGTCTTCAGCGTCACGGTCTGGCGGCGCGGGTCGTAGAACCACACCTGCCCGTCGTGCTCGTTGGCGCTGCCGTCGTCGTGTCGGGCGTAGCTGGCCACGAAGTACGCGCCGCCGTCGCCCCACCAGGCGCCCTCCAGCTTGCGGCTGCGGGTCACCTCGGCGTCGGTGAACTGCTTGCGTACCGACACGGTCCGGGCGTCGCGGTCCGGCACCTCGACCCACTCCACCCGGTAGCGGGTGCCGGGCGTGGTGGCCTCGGACAGGTCGGCCACGTGGTCGTCGCCGCGCAGGCAGCGCATCGCCGCGAGGCTGCCGGCGGTGCCGCCGTCGGGTCGCTGGGCCAGCGCCCGCAGCGCGCCCTTGCCGGCCCGGAAGCCGGGCGGCGGCGTCCACCGGAAGTACAGGCCGTTGGGCCCGCTCGCGTCCTCGGTCAGGTAGATCGAATGGGTGTACGGGTCGACGGCCACCGCCTCGTGGGAGTACCGCCCGAGGAACGTCAGCGGCACCGGGTCGGTGTTGGCGGACCGGTCGTGCGGGTCGACCTCGAAGACGTACCCGTGGTCCTTCAGGAACCGCCCACCGGCCCGCTGCTCGGTCTCCTCGCAGGTCAGCCACGTGCCCCACGGGGTGATGCCACCGGCGCAGTTGTTGTGCGTGCCGGCCACGCTCACGTACTCGCGCAGCCGCCGCCCGTGCCGGTCCACCTCGATGGTGGTGGTGCCGCCGCGGGCGCCCGGGTCGTAGGTGAGGCCGGGCAGTGCCGGCACCGGGTACGGCTCGTCGCCGCCGATCTCGTGGTTGTTCACCAGCACCGAGCCGTGCGGGCCGCGGAAGCAGCCGGTGCCGTCCGCGTCGCTCGGGGTGGGCTGCCCGGACTCCAGCAGCGTCGCGCCCGCCTGCGCGACGACCGTGTACGAGAAGCCCGGCGGCAGCGCCAGCAGGCCGGCCGGGTCCGGCACCAGGTCGCCGTAGCCGACGGCGGGGCGGCACGCGGGCCGGGCCGCTGCCGGTCCGGCGATCGCCTCCAGGCTGCCGGCCACCATGATGCCGAGTCCGCCGGCCACGCCGCCGCGCAGCAGGGACCGCCGGGAGAGAGGTGAGGTGGTCACGTCGTTGCCTTCCTGTGCGCACGATTGCCTGGGGGAAGGCAAACCGGGCCGGGGGAACGGCGTGCGGCGCGCCCGTCCGTAGCCGGGTGAACAGTGGACGAATCCCCGGTGCGGAGCGCCCCGTGCCGGTGCGGCGCGCGTCCGTTAGGGTTCCCTTCGATCGCAAACGTCGGAGGGCGGACGGTGGGCAGACTCGCGGCGGCGTACCGGCAGGCGGTCGATCGGCATCGGCAGGCGGTGCGGCACTGGGAGGCGGCCCGGCGGCTGCTGGGCGCCGCGGGCCCGGCGCCGGTGGGCAGCCCGGAGCTGGTGGCGCGGCTGGCCCGCCTCGGCGGTGAGCTGGCCGCCGCGGTGCCCGGCACCGCCCGCGTCGCGACCCACCCCGTTCCGGTACGCCTCGGCGCCGCGACCACTGTCGACGGCGCGTTCCCGGTGCTCGTGCCGGTCGGCGCGGGCGCGCACCTGGCCGTCGACGCGGACGCCCGTGACCCGCGCGTCGGCGAGCTGCTGCGGGCGGTGGTGGTACGGCTGCTGACCGCCGCGCCGGCCGGCGCGATCCGGGTGGCCGGCATCGACCAGGCCGCCTTCGGCGCGGCGTTCCTGCCGTTGCGCCCGCTCCAGGACGCCGGGGTGCTCGCCGCGGCGGCGACCACCGAGGCGGAGACGACGGCCCTGCTCGACCTGGCCGAGCGGCACGCCCGTACCGCCCAGCGGTCCGCGCCGGAGGACCGCGAGCTGCTGGTGGTGGTCGCCGCGTCCGCGCCACCGCCCCGGGAGCTGGCCCGGCTTGCCGCGCTCACCCACGCTGGCCCGGCCGCGGCCGTCTGCGTGCTGCTGGCCGGCCACCCACCGGCCGGGCCGAGCGCGGCTCCGCCGCTGGGCGCCACCACCCAGCTTCGCGTCACCGAGCGGTACACGCTCGTCGGCGACCCGCCCGGGCGCCCGTTCAGCACCGACGGCAGCGGGCTGGCCGCACCCGTGGTGCTCGACGGCGACCCCTCGCACGCCACTGTCACCGCGCTGGCCCGCCGGTACGCCGAGGCCGCCGATCAGGACGGCGTCACGTTCACCGACCTGCTGCCCGCGCAGCGCTGGGCCGGGTCCGCCGCGTCCGGGCTGCGTACCGTGCTCGGCCGGGCCGGCCGCCGTCCGCTGAGCGTGGCGTTCGACGACGCCACCCCGCACTGGCTGATCGGCGGGCGGACCGGCGCCGGCAAGACGGTGCTGCTGCTCGACGTGCTGTACGGGCTGGCCGCCCGCTACTCCCCGGCCGAGCTGCGGCTGATGCTGCTCGACTTCAAGGAGGGCGTCAGCTTCACCGAGTTCGTGCCCACCGACCGCGACCCCACCTGGCTGCCGCACGCCGACGCGGTGGGCATCGAGTCCGACCGCGAGTACGGCGTGGCGGTGCTGCGCGAGCTGCGCGCCGAACTGGGCCGCCGCGCCGACCTGCTGAAGCGGCACGGCGTCAGCCGCCTGGCCGACCTGCCGCCGAACGCCCGGCCGCCCCGGATCGTCACAGTCGTCGACGAGTTCCACGTGCTGTTCGCCGGCAACGACGCGCTGGCCCGGCAGGCCGTCGACCTGATCGAGGAACTGGCCCGCAAGGGCCGCTCGTACGGCCTGCACCTGGTGCTGGCGAGCCAGAGCACCACCGGCATCGAGGCGCTCTACGGCCGGGCCGAGGCGATCTTCGGGCAGTTCCCGCTGCGGATCGCGCTGCCCGGCGGCGACGCCGTGCTGGATCCGCGCAACGACGCCGCACGCGGGCTCACCGTCGGCACCGCAGTGGTGAACACCGGCGCGGGCGCGCCCGGCTCGGACGCCGAGGTGCGGTTCCCGGACGCGCACGCCGCCTCGGCCGACCTCGCGGCGCTGCGCCACGAGCTGCACGCGGCCCGCCCGGCCGGGTCACGCCCGCCTGCCGTCTTCCGGGGACACGAGACGCCCCGGCTCACCGACGACCCCGCCTGGGCGGCGCTGACGCCGGGCGCCGACCCGCCGTACGCGCTCGTCGGCCGCGTGGTCGACGTCCCCGGCAGCCCGGCCGGGTTCGCGCTCGACGCCAGCCCCGGCCGGCACCTGGCGGTGGTCGGCACCGCCGCGGCCGGCGCGGACGTGCTCCGGTCGGCGACCCTGTCCCTGGCCCGCCAGCACGCCCCCGGCACCGCCCGGTTCCTGTTCGCGCCGCTGGCACCGGGCACTACCGACGCCGCCGACGACCTGGCCATGACACTGGCCGCCGCCGGGCATCCGGTCCGGCGCCTCGACGCCGGCGCGCTGCGCGCCCAGCTCGCCGAGGCCGCCGCCGGGGACGCCCCGGCGGCCGGGCGCACCTACCTCGTGGTGTTCGGGATGGACGCCGCCGCCACGACGCTCGCCGCCTCCGACCCGGCGACGTTCCGATCCGGGTACGACGACCTGCGCGCCGTGCTGCGCCAGGGACCGTCGCGCGGTGTGCACGTGCTCGGCTGGTGGCGCGGGCTGCGCCGGCTCGCCGACGACCTGGGCGGCAGTGGGCACCGCGACGACGTGACCGGCCTGGTCGCGCTGAACGTCCCCGCCGCCGACCTGGGCCTGCACCTCGGCGTGCACGACCTCGCGTACGTCCCGCGCGAGGGACGCGCCCTGCTCGTCGACCGGCACGAGCACCGCACCGCGCTGATCGTGCCGTTCGCCGCCGGGAGTGATGTTCCATGAGCGGGTTCGACGAGTACGCGGCGCTGCTGCGGGAGCTGTCCACCCGGCAGCGGGGCGGGGAGCGGGAGATCGCCGCCGAGGCGGAGCGCCGCCGCGGCCTCCAGGCCGCCGTCGACTCGGTCGGGCAGCGGCTCGCCGCCCAGGGGCAGCACCTCGACCGGCTCGGGCAGGCGATCGGTGTGCCGATGACCTCGGTCCCGGCGGAGGAGCCGGCACCGGCGATGGTGGCCGGTGGGGGAGCACCAGGTCCCGCGCCCGGACCGGGGGACGGGGTGACCGGCGGCGTAGCCGACGCGCCGGGGCGGCCGGAGGTCGGGGCGTACCCATCGGGTGGTGTTCCGGCGCCGCGGGCCGGCGACCCGGCGGGGGAGCTGGCGGCGGCGGGGCGGCTCGCCGAGGAGGCCGACGTGTTCGGGCAGCAGGCCGACGCGCTGGCCCGCACGCCGGTGCTGCTGCCCACCTGGTCCGCGCCGGCGCGGGCGGTGGTGGTGTACGCGGGCTGCGCGCTCGCCGGTTCGCTGCTGATGCTGATCGCGATAGTGGGTTCGTCGCTGCCGGTGAGCGGGCTGGACCTGGTGGCGGCGCTGAGCTGCGCGGGCGTGCCGTTGATGTCCTTCGTGGCCGGTCAGGTGGTGCTCGCCCGCTGGGGCCGCCCGGCGGTGGAGGGCGACGCGCCCTCGGCCGGACGGTACGTGCCGCTGGGTTTCGTGATCTGCGCGCTGGTCTCCCCGTCCTTCTTCTGCCTCTACCTCCTCCTGTTCCGCCTCCTCCGCTGACCTCGCCCCTACCGGTCCGTCGATGATGGAGTTTCGGCCCCCGAGGTGCGGCATTGGTGGCTTTTGGACGGGCGGAAACTGCAAGATCGCGAAGGTGGGAGGGAGGGG
>NZ_LEKG01000052.1:0-40537 GCF_001029515.1 Micromonospora sp. RV43
GGGTCGAGGGGAGTGGCACCGATGGACCGGCGTCCGGCGATCAAACCGGGACCCGACCTCCGGCAGGCTGACACCGGCCGGGACGACGACAGCTTCGATTCGGCGACCGACGGAGACGGTTTCGGCCCTCTTCGGGTACGGACCGAAGACGCTGGCCCGCATCCTGCGGATGCGCCGCGCGCTGGACCTGGCCCGCGCCGGTGCGCCGCTCGCCGAGGTGGCGGTGCGCAGCGGGTACGCCGACCAGGCCCACCTGACCCGCGAGGTGCGGGAACTGGCCGGGGTGCCGCCGACCCGGCTGCTCGCCCCGGCCCGGAGCCGCCCGCAGGCGACCTGACCGGCCCGGAAGCGGCCCGCGAGCCGGCTCCCGTCTACTCGGCCGCAGGCAGCGGGGCGAACAGGTCCACGCCGTTGCCGTCCGGGTCGTGCAGGACCGCGTACCGCTGGCCCCAGAACGCGTCCCACGGCGGCATCTCGCCGTGGTGCCCGGCACCGGTCAGCTCGGCGTACCAGCGGTCCACCTCCGACGGGTCGGCGCACCGGAAGGCCAGGCTCATCCGGTTGTTGCCGCCGGACGGGTCGAAGTCGGGGTGGAAGCTGCGGATCACCTCGACCGTGTCCCAGGCCAGCCGTACGCCGTTCGGCAGGGTGACCTCGACGTGCCCTTCCGCCTCGGCGCCGGCCGGGATCGGCAGCCCCAGCCGCCGGTAGAAGTCGAGCGTGCGGGCCATGTCGGTGACCACGGTCCCGACCAGATCGAACTGCGGTGTCATGCCGGCCACGGTAGGCGCGACCGGCCCGGCCCGTCTTGAACGGATCGGACGGGGGACGAGTGGCCGGTGTGGCCGCGCACCCGGACGCCGAGACGTTACGGTGAGGGACAAGTCCGGCTCCGAGCAACAAAGCTCGCATTCCGGGCGTGCTCCGATGACCGGCGAGGGAAGGAAAGCAGCCGTGACGCATCTGGCCTACCTGGACGCGGGATCCGGCAGTCTCATCGTGCAGGCGGTGGTCGGCGGGGTGGCCGGGGTGGCGGTGGCCGCCAAGCTCTACTGGCGCCGCCTGGTGTCCCGGTTCCGGCGTCAGCCCTCCGACCAGGGCCCGGCGGCGTGACGATCCCCGACACCGGCGTCCGCGTCGAGCCCGGCTCCTTCCGCGACCCCGGCAACCGGGTGTTCCACCGGGGCGAGGAGGTGCTGCGCGGGCTCGACGAGCGCTCCGCCCGGGACTGGCGGGCGCTGTCCGTCACCGACTTCTTCCGGCAGGCCACCAGCACCGGGCAGATCGTCGGCACCGAGGAACTGACCCCGACCCCTGTCGACGCGCCCTGGACCACGGTGCTGCGGCACGAGCGGATCCCGTTCGTCTCGCACCCCTACGAGTGGTCGTCCGCGATGCTGCGCGACGCGGCGCTGCTGCACCTGGACGTGCTGCGCGCCGCCCTGGAAGCAGGCTTCACCACGAAGGACGGCTCGGCGTACAACGTGCAGTGGCGCGGCGCCCGGCCGGTCTTCATCGACGTCGGCTCGTTCGAGGCACTGCGCGACGGCGAACCCTGGGCCGGCTACCGGCAGTTCTGCCAGACGCTGCTCTACCCGCTGCTCATCCAGGCCCACCTCGGGCTGGACTTCCAGCCGTTCCTGCGCGCCCGCGTCGACGGCGTCGAACCGGACCAGATGCGCCGGCTGTTCGGCGGCACCCGGCGCTGGCGGGCTGGCGTGCCCACCCACGTGCACCTGCACGGCGCCATGCAGGCCCGCAACTCCGCCGCGAGCACCACAGACGTCCGCGCCCAGTTGCGCGCCGCCGGGTTCTCCCGCGAGCTGGCCCTGGCAACGGTACTCGGGCTGACGAAGCTGGTCCGCCGCCTCGACCACCGGCCCGGCGACAGCCACTGGTCGGACTACCAGCGCACCTGCGCGTACTCGGTGCCGGACCGGCAGGCCAAGGAGGAGTTCGTCGACCGGGCGGTGGCCGCCGTCGGTGGCGGCTCGGCGCTGGACCTGGGCGCCAACGACGGCCGGTACGCCCGCATCGCCGCCCGGCACGCCGCGCACGTCGTCGCCGTCGAGCAGGACCCGGCGGTGGTCGACACGCTCTACCGCGCGCTGCGCGAGGAGGGCGAGACACGGATCCTGCCGCTGGTGATGGACCTGGCCGACCCGTCCCCGGGCGGCGGCTGGCGCGGCGTCGAGCGGGCCGCGTTCGCCGACCGGGCCCGCGCGGACACCGTCCTGGCCCTGGCCGTGGTGCACCACCTCGCGATCGGGCGCAACGTGCCACTGCCCGAGGTGCTCGACCAGCTCACCGCGCTCACCGTCACCGGCGGCAGCCTGGTGGTGGAGTTCGTCCACCCGGACGACCCGATGGCCCGCCGCCTGCTGGCGAACAAGCCCGACGGCCTGTTCCCGGACTACCGGCGCGACGTCTTCGAGGCGCTGCTCGCGCGCCGGGGCCGGGTGGTCGCCCGGACCGAGCTGCCGTCCGGCACCCGCACGCTCTACCAGGTGGTGGTGGGTGGCTGAGGACACCCTCGCGCCACCCCGCGACCACACGGCCGTCCCGGTCCGGCGGGAACGCCGGCAGTGGTGGCGGGCCGAGGCGGCCCGGCTGGCCGAGGTGGTGGCGCTGGTCGGGCTGGTGGTCACCCAGCCCTTGCTCGACGTGCTCGGCCGCAGCCCCGACTTCTTCCTGTTCCACCGCGCCTCCCGGGCCGACGTGCTGCTGCTGGTCGCCCTGATCGCGCTCGCGCCGACAGCGCTGTTCGCGCTGCTGGGCGCGTTTGCGCTGCCCGCCGGACGCCTCACCCGGGCCGCCGTGCACACCGTGTTCGTGGGCCTGCTGCTCGCCGCGCTGGCGGTCCAGGTCGGCCGGCACGTCACGCCGCTTCGGGGCGTACCCCTGCTCGTTGTCGCCGGTGTGGCCGGAGCCGCCGGCGCGGCCGCACACCGGCGGTGGCGGGCGCCCCGGCGGGTGCTGCGGGTCGCCGCCGCCGGGCCGCTGGTGTTCGTCGGGCTGTTCCTGTTCGCCTCGCCCGCCTCGGCGGTGGTGCTGCCGCGCGGCGAGGGCGGCGCGGCCGGTGTGGCCGGCGCGGGTGCGCACCCGCCGGTGGTCATGATCGTGCTGGACGAGTTGCCGCTCGTCTCCCTGCTCGGCCCGGACGGCCGGATCGACGCCGAGCGCTACCCGAACTTCGCGGCACTGGCCGGCGGGTCGACTTGGTACCGCAACGCCACCGGCGTCAGCGGCTGGACGCCCTACGCGCTGCCCGCGATGCTCACCGGGCGCTACCCGGAGAGAGGATCGGCGCCGCACTACTCGCAGTACCCGGACAACCTGTTCACCGCGCTCGGCGGCCTCTACCGGATCAAGGCCGAGGAGAGCATCACCCGGCTCTGCCCGCCGAGCCGCTGCGAGCAGGCCACCACGCCGGAACAAGGGCTCGGCGTGCTGGTCCGGGAGAGCGGCCGGCTGCTCGGACGGATCGCCGCGCCGGTGGACAGCCGGATCGACCCGGAGGACTCCTACCGCGAGCGGACCGCCGCCGAGGCCGGGCTGGACGCCGCCGAGCCGGTGCCTGACGACCCGAAGTTCCGCTGGGACACCCTCGACGACAACCAGCCGGCCCGGTTCACCTCGTTCCTGGCCGGGCTGCGCCCCGACACCCGGCCCACGCTGCACTTCCTGCACCTGCTGATGCCGCACTCGCCGTGGGCGTACCTGCCGTCCGGGGCGCACTACGCGGCGCCGGACGACCTGCCCAACGACGGCGCCGGCTGGGTCGACCTGGCCCGCGCCCGGCACCTGGCCCAGCTCGGCTACACCGACCGGCTGATCGGCGAGACGCTGCGGACGCTGCGCGCCACCGGCCTCTACGACAAGGCGCTGGTCGTGGTCACCGCCGACCACGGCGTCAGCTTCCGCCGGGACTGGCAGGGCCGGGGGATGGACGCCATCGACCACGCCGCGAACGAGGTGGCCTGGGTGCCGATGTTCGTCAAGGAACCCGGCCAGCGCGCCGGACGGGTGGACGACCGCAACTGGGAACACGTCGACCTGCTGCCCACGATCGCCGACGAGACGCACATGCGGGTGCCCTGGCGGATGGACGGCCGGTCGGCGAAGGCGGCCCCGCGCGAACGGGCCGACAAACGCTTCTACGACCGCCCCGGCCAGCCGGTCACCATCAACGGCGGTGTGCCCGCGCCGCTCCCGCCGCCTCCCGTCGACCCGCTCGTCGGCACCCGGGTCGGTGACGTGCCGGTCGCCGGGACCGCCACGGTGGCGAACCGGGACGCGTTCGACGCGGTCGACCCGGCCGGCGGCGGGCTGCCCGCGATGGTCTGGGGCACCGTGCCGGACGGCGTACCCGACGGCACCCGGCTCGCCGTGGCGGTCAACGGCACCGTCGGCGCGGTGGTGCCCGTGGTGCCCCCGGACGCCGCCGGGCGGCGGTTCGCCGCGCTGCTCGCCGACGACCGTCTGTTCGCCGCCGGAGCCAACCGGCTCGACCTCTACCGGGTCGGCGACGACGGGACGCTGCGGCGGCTCACGCTGTCGTGACGGACCTCCCGAGCGTGCCCATGGCCGCGCTCCCATCCGGTTTCCGGACCGGCTGGCCGGGAAACAGGTGACGCACACCTCACCCTCAAACCATGACGAGCGGTGTTCTCCGCGCCGTGATTACGGTAGAAGCGAAGGCAATTCAACGAAGATCTTGCCGGCGAAGCGAGGAACAGATGACGGAAGTCAAGCTCGACCACCCCGGTGGGCAGCTGTCGATGCCGGTGCAGTCCGCGGTTGAGGGCCCCGCCGGGATCGGGGTGAGCAAGCTGCTCAAGGAAACCGGGATGACCACGTACGACCCCGGTTTCGTGAACACCGCGTCCTGCTCGTCCGCCATCACCTACATCGACGGTGATGCCGGCATCCTGCGGTACCGGGGTTACCCGATCGACCAGCTGGCCGAGAAGTCCTCTTTCCTGGAGGTCTCCTACCTGCTGATCTACGGCGAGCTGCCGTCCCAGACGCAGCTCACGGAGTTCAGCGAGCGGATCCGGCGGCACTCGCTGCTGCACGAGGAGATGCGTCGCTTCTTCGACGGCTTCCCCCGCGACGCGCACCCGATGGCCGTGCTCTCCTCGGCCGTCAGCGCCATCTCGACCTTCTACCAGGACAGCCTGGACCCGTTCGACTCCGAGCACGTGGAGATGTCCACGGTGCGGCTGATGGCGAAGGTCCCCACCATCGCCTCGTACGCGTACAAGAAGTCGATCGGGCAGCCGCTGCTGTACCCGGACAACTCGCTGGGCTACGTCGAGAACTTCCTGCGGATGACGTTCGGCGTACCGGCCGAGCCGTACGAGGTCGACCCGGTCGTCGCCCGGGTGCTGGACATGCTGTTCATCCTGCACGCCGACCACGAGCAGAACTGCTCCACCTCGACCGTGCGGCTGGTCGGCTCCAGCAACGCCAACCTGTTCGCCTCGGTCTCGGCCGGCGTGAACGCGCTGTTCGGCCCGCTGCACGGCGGCGCCAACCAGGCCGTGCTGGAGATGCTCCAGAAGATCCAGGCCGACGGCGGCGACGTCCGCTCCTTCGTGCAGAAGGTGAAGGACAAGCAGGACGGCGTGAAGCTGATGGGCTTCGGGCACCGGGTCTACAAGAACTACGACCCGCGCGCCGCCATCGTCAAGAAGGCCGCCCAGGACGTGCTCGGCCGGATGGCCAAGCCGGACCCGCTGCTGGACCTCGCGGTGCAGCTCGAGGAGATCGCGCTCGCCGACGACTTCTTCGTGTCCCGGCGGCTCTACCCGAACGTGGACTTCTACACCGGCCTGATCTACAAGGCCATGGGCTTCCCGACGAAGATGTTCACGGTGCTGTTCGCGCTCGGCCGGCTGCCCGGCTGGATCGCGCAGTGGCGCGAGATGATCAACGACCCGGAGACCAAGATCGGTCGCCCGCGGCAGATCTACACCGGCGCCACCGAGCGGGACTACGTCCCCGCCGCCCAGCGCTGACCGTGCAAGGAAGGGCCCCTTCTTAACGCCTCAGGTAGAGGAGGGGCCCCCTTTTAACACGCGGACGACGAAGGCCGCCGACCCTGCTCGGGTCGGCGGCCTTCGTCGTGCGCACCGGGGTGCGGGGGCGTTAATAAGGGGCCCTTCCTCTACCTGAGGCGTTAATAGGGGGCCCTTCCTTACCTCAAGCCGGCGGCGGTGAGGAGGTTGCCCTCGGGGACTCGCGGGCTCGTGTGGCCGTGTGCCATGCGGTGCTGGGCGCGGGCCGCGGTGAACGCCGGGTCGCCGGCGATGGCGGCGGCGTACGCGGCAGCCGTGCGGGACGCGATGGCCGCCCAGCCGTACTGCTCGTGCACCATCGTGCGGGCCCGCCGGGCGAGCGCACGCGCCCGGTCCCGGTCGGACAGCAGCGTGTGCACCGCCTCGGCGAGGCCGTCCGGGTCGTGCGGGGCGAACGTCATTCCGGTGACGCCCGGCTCCACGATCTCGGCCAGCCCACCGGTACGGGCGACTGCCAGCGGCGCGCCCGCGGCGGCCCCCTCCAGCGCCACCATGCCGAACGGCTCGTAGATGCTCGGCACCGCGAAGCAGTCCGAGGCGGCCATGACGGCGGGCAGGTCGGTGCCGCCGAGGAACCCGGGCATGCTCACGGTGGCGCCCAGCCCGAGGCGGTGCACCTCGGCCTCCAGTTCCGCCTTGTACGGCCCGTCGCCGACGATCACCGCGCGCAGGCCCGGGTGCCGGTCGCGCAGCCGGGGCAGCCCGGCCAGCAGGTGCTGCACACCCTTCTCGTACACCAGGCGCCCGGCGAACGTGACCAGCGGGCCGTCGGCGGCGAACCGGGCGCGGGCGGCGGCGACCGCCGACGCGGGCACCCGCCAGCGGTGCGGCTCGACGCCGTTGGGGACCACGTCGACGCGGGTGGCGTCCACGCCGAACAGCGCGCCCACCTCGTCGCGCATGTAACCGGAGCAGACGATCACGCGCCCGGACTCGCCGGCGAGCCAGTGCTCGACGCCGTGGATGGTGCGGTTCATCTCCTCGGGCAGCCAGCCCTGGTGCCGGCCCGCCTCGGTGGCGTGGATGGTGCTGACCAGCGGCACGTCCAGGTGCTCGCGCAGCGTCATCGCGGTGTGCGCGACGAGCCAGTCGTGGGCGTGGATGACGTCGTAGGTGCCGGAGGAGGCGGCGCGCAGCGCGGCCCGGGTGAGGGTGTGGTTGAACGCCATCGTCCAGGCGAGCAGCGAGCCGGTGGCGAGGGGGAAGGTGACCGGGTCCTCGGCGGCGCGGACGATGCGGACGCCGTCGGCGTACTCCTCCAGGGGAGCGCCCTCGGCGTGGCGGGTGACGACTGTGACCTCGTGCCCGGCGGCGGCCAGGGCGACTGACAGCGCGTGGACGTGGCGGCCGAGCCCGCCGACGAGCACCGGCGGGTACTCCCACGACAGCATCAGGATGCGCCGGGTCCGGGGCGCGGACCCGCCTGGCGACGGGGGCGCCGGGCGGGAGGTGAGGGTGGGCCGGTGGAGCCGGTCCGTCGCGGTGGCGGGCTGAGCGCCGACCCGCAGAGTGGTCACGTGGATCTCCGTCCATGCATGGTGAGGCACGCCGGCTTCGGTGGCGGCGTCGAGCGGTGGTGAGGTGTGGCCGAACGGCCGGGCGGGCCCGCGCGCGCGTGGGGCCCGGATCCAGGAAAGTCCATCCGCCGCCGGTCCGCATCTCGAAAAGGGCGATCGTGACGGATGACACCCGAACGTCTATCCGTTCGCACGAGGGCGGATTCGGTTACGGTCCGAACGGGTGGATTGACGGCGGGTACGACTGGGCATCACCGGCGTGCGCATCGGCGGTTCCCCCTGTCCGGTGCGCTCACGATCATGGGCCGAAGGAGCGACATGCAGGTCTGGCCGGGCGAGAGCTACCCCCTCGGCGCCACGTACGACGGGATGGGCACCAACTTCGCGATCTTCTCCGAGGTGGCGGAGAAGATCGAGCTGTGCCTGTTCGACGAGTGGGACATCGGCACCGAGCGGCGGGTGGAGCTGCGCGAGGTCGACGCGTACGTCTGGCACGCCTACATCCCCGGTGTCGAGCCCGGCCAGCGCTACGGCTACCGGGTGCACGGGCCGTGGAACCCGGCCGAGGGGCTGCGATGCAATCCGCACAAGCTGCTGCTCGACCCGTACGCGAAGGCGGTCGACGGGGAGATCACCTGGGATCCGTCGGTCTACGACTACGAGGTCGGCGGCGACCCGGACCTGATGAACACCGCCGACTCGGCGCCGTACATGCCGAAGTCGGTGGTGGTGAACCCGTACTTCGACTGGGGCAACGACCGGCCGCCGCGCACCCCGTACCACCACTCGGTGATCTACGAGGCGCACGTGCGCGGCCTGACCATGCGCCACCCGGGCATCCCGGAGGAGCTGCGCGGCACGTACGCGGCGATCGCCTCACCGGTGATGATCGAGCACTTCAAGCGGCTCGGCGTGACGGCGGTGGAGCTGATGCCGGTGCACGAGTTCGTGCACGACCACCGCCTGGCCGACCTGGGGCTGCGCAACTACTGGGGCTACAACACCATCGGCTTCTTCGCCCCGCACCACGGCTACTCCGCGCTGGGCCGCCTCGGCCAGCAGGTGCAGGAGTTCCGGGGCATGGTCAAGGCGCTGCACGCCGCCGGCATCGAGGTCATCCTCGACGTGGTCTACAACCACACCGCCGAGGGCAACCACCTCGGGCCGTCGCTGAGCTTCAAGGGCATCGACACCCCCAGCTACTACCGGCTCTCCGAGGACGACCGGCGGTACTTCGTCGACTACACCGGCACCGGCAACAGCCTCAACGTCCGCAGCCCGCACTCGCTGCAACTGATCATGGATTCGCTGCGCTACTGGGTCACCGAGATGCACGTCGACGGCTTCCGGTTCGACCTGGCGGCCACGCTCGCCCGCGAGTTCTACGAGGTGGACCGACTGTCCACGTTCTTCGAGGTGGTGCAGCAGGACCCGGTGGTCGGCCGGGTCAAGCTCATCGCCGAGCCGTGGGACGTGGGCCCCGGCGGCTACCAGGTCGGCAACTTCCCGCCGCAGTGGACCGAGTGGAACGGCAAGTACCGCGACACCGTCCGCGACTTCTGGCGCGGCGAGCCGGCTACGCTCGCCGAGTTCGCCTCCCGCATCTCCGGCTCGGCCGACCTCTACCAGGACGACGGCCGCCGCCCGTTCCACAGCATCAACTTCGTCACCTGCCACGACGGGTTCACGCTCACCGACCTGGTCTCCTACAACGACAAGCACAACGAGGCGAACGGCGAGGACAACCGGGACGGGGAGAGCCACAACCGGTCCTGGAACTGCGGCGTCGAGGGCGAGACCGACGACCCGGGCGTACGCGCGCTGCGCGCCCGGCAGCGGCGCAACTTCCTGGCCACGCTGATCCTGTCCCAGGGCGTGCCGATGCTCGGCCACGGCGACGAGCTGGGCCGCACCCAGCGCGGCAACAACAACGCCTACTGCCAGGACAGCGAAATCGCCTGGGTCGACTGGGACCGGGCCGACGACGAGCTGCTGGACTTCGTCCGCCGGCTCACCGAGTTCCGCAACCGGCACCAGGTGTTCCGCCGCCGCCGGTTCTTCACCGGCCTGCCGGTGGGCGGCCGGGCCGCCGGGTCCGGACTGCCGGACCTGGCCTGGTACACCCCGGACGGCCGGGAGATGACCGGCGAGGACTGGGGCAACGACTTCGGCCGCTCGGTGGCCCTGTTCGTCAACGGCGACGGCATCGGCGAGCGCGGCCAGTACGGCCAGCGCCACCGGGACGACTCGTTCCTGCTGCTGTTCAACGCGCACGACGCGCCGCTGGACTTCACGCTGCCCGGCGAGGAGTTCGGCACCCGGTGGGAGCTGGTGATCAGCACCGCGGAACCCGATCCGGAGAAGACGACGCTCGTCGAGGCGGGCGGCACGGTCTGCGTGCCGGACCGTTCGCTGCTGGTCCTGGAGAGGACGGCCTGACCGATGCCCGACACCCCCCGCTCGACGTACCGGGTCCAGGTGCGTCCCGGCTTCGACCTGGACGCCACGGCCGAGCTGGCGGGCTACCTCGCCGCGCTCGGCGTCACCCACCTCTACACCGCGCCCCTGCTCACCGCCACCCCCGGCTCCACGCACGGCTACGACGTGGTGGACCACCGCGCGGTCAACCCGCAGCTCGGCGGCGAGGCCGCCCGGGCGCGGCTGGTCCGGGCGCTGCGCGCGGCCGGGCTGGGCCTGGTCGTGGACATCGTGCCCAACCACGCCGGGGTGGCCCGGCCCGAGGCCAACCCGGCCTGGTGGGACGTGCTGCGGCGGGGACGCGAATCGGCGTACGCGCGCTGGTTCGACATCGACTGGGACCGCGGACGGCTGTTGCTGCCGGTGCTCGCCGACACCGCCGACGCGCTCGACGACCTGAAGCTCGTCGACGGAGAGCTGCGCTACCACGAGCACCGCTTCCCGGTCGCCGACGGCACGGGCGACGGCACGCCCCGGCAGGTGCACGACCGGCAGCACTACGAGCTGGTGAACTGGCGGCGCGGCGACGCCGAGCTGACGTACCGCCGGTTCTTCGCCGTGTCCGACCTGGCCGGCCTGCGGGTGGAGGACCCGGAGGTCTTCGACGCCACCCACGCGGAGATCCTGCGCTGGGTCGCCGCCGGGGACGTCGACGGCATCCGGGTCGACCACCCGGACGGGCTGCGCGACCCGGCCGGCTACCTGGCCCGGTTGCGCGCCGCCGCACCGGAGAGCTGGCTCGTGGTGGAGAAGATCCTGGAGTACGGCGAGGACCTGCCGGACTGGCCGGTCGACGGCACCACCGGCTACGACGCGTTGGCCGCCGTGTCCGGGCTGTTCGTCGACCCGGACGCCGAACCGGAGTTCACCACTCTGGACGGCCGGCTGACCGGACGGCACACGTCCTGGGCCGACCTGACGCACGCCACCAAGCTGGAGGCCGCCACCCGGCTGCTCGCCGCCGAGCTGACCCGGCTGGCCGCGCTCGTGCCGGAGCTGCCCGGCGAGCAGGTCCGCGCCGCCCTGGCCGAGCTGGCCGCCTGCTTCCCGGTCTACCGCGGCTACCCGCCCGAGGGCGCCCGGCACCTGGCCGCCGCCCGCAGCGAAGCAGGCCGCCGCCGTCCCGACCTGACCGGCGTGCTGGACGCGGTCACCGCCCGGCTGCGCGACCCCGGCCACGAGCTGGCCGCCCGGTTCCCGCAGTTCACCGGCGCGGTCATGGCCAAGGGCGTGGAGGACACCGCGTACTACAGGTGGAGCCGGTTCGTCGCCCTCAACGAGGTCGGCGGCAGCCCGGCCCACTTCGGCGTACCAGCGGCCGAGCTGCACCGGTTCGCCGCCACCCGGCAGGTCCGCTGGCCGGCGAGCATGACCGCGCTCTCCACCCACGACACCAAGCGCGGCGAGGACGTCCGCGCCCGGCTCGCGGTGCTGTCCGAGATGCCCGGCCGCTGGGCCGAGCGGGTCGCCGACTGGATGTCCCGCGCGCCGCTGGCCGACCCCGCGCTGGCCCACCTGCTCTGGCAGACCGCCGTCGGGGCGTGGCCGATCGAGCGGGAGCGACTGCACGGGTACGCCGAGAAGGCCGCCCGGGAGGCGTCGGTCACCACCAGCTGGGCCGACCCGGACCCGTCCTTCGAGCACGAGATGCACGCCCTTGTCGACCGGATGTACGACGACCCGGAACTGCACGCCCAGATCACCGCGTTCGCCGCCGAGATCACCCCGCCCGGCTGGTCCAACGCGCTCGGGCAGAAGCTGGTGCAGCTCGCCATGCCCGGTGTGCCCGACGTCTACCAGGGCACCGAGCTGTGGGAGAACTCGCTCGTCGACCCGGACAACAGGCGGCCTGTCGACTTCGCCGTACGCCGGGACATGCTGGCCCGGCTCGACGCCGGATGGCGGCCCGCGGTGGCCGACGACGGCGCGGCCAAGCTGCTCGTGGTGTCCCGGACGCTGCGGTTGCGCCGCGACCGCCCGGACCTGTTCGGCGGCTACCGGCCGGTGCCGGCGCGCGGCCCGGCCGCCGCGCACGCGGTGGCCTTCGACAGGGGCGGCGCGGTGGCGGTGGCGACCCGGCTGCCGCTGCGGCTGGCCCGCTCCGGCGGCTGGCGGGACACGACAGTGTCACTTCCCGTTCATCAGTGCACCGACTTGTTCACCGGGCGGGTCTACAGTGGTTCTGAGCTGCTCCTGGATGATCTGCTGAGCACCTATCCCGTCGCCCTCCTCGCACCCACCGACTCTGTGGAGGCCGCCGCATGACCGAGTTCACGGTGTGGGCGCCCGAGGCCGCCCGGGTGCGGCTGCGCCTGCCCGGCGCCGCCGACCACGCGATGCGTCAGGGGCCGGACGGCTGGTGGCGGGTCGAGGTGCCCGACGCCGGGCCGGGCACCGACTACGCGTTCCTGCTCGACGACGACGAGCAGGCCCTGCCGGACCCGCGCTCGGCCTGGCAGCCGGCCGGGGTGCACGGGCCCAGCCGGCTCTACGACCACGCCGCGTTCGGCTGGACCGACGCCGCCTGGACCGGCCGGCAACTACCCGGCAGCGTGCTGTACGAGCTGCACATCGGCACGTTCACCCCGGAGGGCACGTTCGACGCTGCGATCGCGAAGCTCGACCACCTGGTCGACCTCGGCGTCGACATGGTCGAACTGCTGCCCGTCAACGCGTTCAACGGCGAGTACAACTGGGGCTACGACGGCGTGTGCTGGTATGCCCCGCACGAGCCGTACGGCGGCCCGGACGGCCTGAAACGGTTCGTCGACGCCGCCCACGCCAAGGGCCTGGGGGTGATCCTCGACGTCGTCTACAACCATTTCGGGCCCTCCGGGGCCTACGCGCCGCGGTTCGCGCCGTACCTCACCGAGCAGAGCAACACCTGGGGCCGCACCGTCAACCTGGACGGCCCGCACTCCGACGGGGTGCGCCGCTACATCGCCGACAGCGTGCTGACCTGGCTGCGCGACTACCACGTCGACGGGCTGCGGCTGGACGCCGTGCACGCCATGCCGGACGGCCGGGCCGTGCACTGGCTGGAGGAGGTCGCCGCCGAGGTCGAGGCGCTGTCGACGCACCTCGGACGGCCGCTGTCGCTGATCGCCGAGAGCGACCTCAACGACCCGCGCCTGATCACGCCCCGCGAGGCGGGCGGGTACGGCCTGCACGCCCAGTGGAACGACGACGCCCACCACGCGCTGCACACGCTGCTCACCGGCGAGCGGCAGGGCTACTACGGCGACTTCGGCTCCCTGGAGTGCCTCACCGACGTGCTGACCGGCGGCTTCTTCCACGCCGGCACCTGGTCCAGCTTCCGCGGCCGCAGCCACGGCCGCCCGGTCGACAGGCAGCGCACGCCCGGCCACCGCTTCGTGGCGTACCTGCAGAACCACGACCAGATCGGCAACCGGGCCACCGGCGACCGGATCTCCGCCACGCTGTCGCCCGGCCTGCTGCGCGTCGGCGCGACGCTGCTGATGACCGCGCCGTTCACGCCGATGCTGTTCATGGGGGAGGAGTGGGCGGCCTCCACGCCGTGGCAGTTCTTCACCAGCCACCCCGAGCCGGAACTCGCGGCGGCGGTCGCGACCGGCCGCCGACGCGAGTTCGCCGACCACGGCTGGGCCACCGACGACGTACCCGACCCGCAGGACCCGCAGACGTTCCTGCGGTCCCGGCTGGACTGGGCCGAGCTGGACAAGCCGGAGCACCGCGAGACGTACGACCTCTACCGGCGGCTGATCGCGCTGCGCCGATCCCGGGCCGACCTGTCCGACCCCCGGCTCGACCGGGTCGGCGTACGCCACGGCGACCGGTTCCTGGTGATGCGGCGCGGCGAGACGCTCGTGGTGGCGAACCTGGCGGGCCGGGCACAGCGGATCAACCTGCCCGGCGTGGTACGCCGCGTGCTGCTCGCCACGTCCGAGGGCGTCACCGTGATGCGCGACGGGATCGAGTTGCCGCCGGAGAGCGCGGCGATCGTGGCGCTCTGAGCGCTCACTGGTGAAGTTTCCGCCGTACCGCCTCGGCGTCGGCGTGACCGAGTTCGTCGAGCAGCGCGAGTGACCGTTGCCAGGCGTCCCGGGCCGCGTCCGCTCGCCCGGCCGCGGCCCACGTGTCGCCGAGGTGGTCCAGCACGATGCCCTCGGCATGGCGGTCACCGATGTCGGTGAACAGGGCGAGGGCCTGCCGGAAGCAGTCGACTGCGTGCTCGTACTCGCCGAGGTGGTGGTGGGCGAAGCCGATGCTGTCCCACGTGTTCGCCTGCCCGTACGCGCTCCCGGCCTCCTCGGACAGGGCGAGCGCCCGGCGGCAGAAGGTGATCGCGTCGTGGTGCTCGCCGAGCTGCGAGTGGTACCAGCCGATCGCGTTGAGCGCGACCGCCTGCTTGAGCGGGCCGCCGACCCGTTCGTAGAGGGCGAGGCTCCGCCGCGCGTGCGGCAGGGCCTCCCGGGGCTGCCGCTGCCGGTCGTGCAGCATGCTGAGGTCGAAGTGGGTGTGCGCCCGCCCCTCGTCGTCGCCCAGGGCGGCGAACAGGTCGAGCGCGGCGAGCAGGTTGCGCTGCGCCTCGTCGTACCGGCCGAGGTTGGAGCAGGCCCCGGCCAGGAGCCGGTGCGCCTGGGCCTGCGCGGGACGGTCACCCGACCGCCGGGTCGCCTCGACCGCCCGGCGGGCCACTGTGGCCCAGTCGTGCCAGTGGCCCTGCCTGTCGAAGTAGGTGGCCAGGGTCCACGACAGCTGCCCGGCAGCGGTGTCGAGGCCGTTGCCGGCGGCGTAGTCGATGATCGCGAGGAGCACCTGGTGTTCGCTGGTGAACCAGGCCAGCGCGGCCGCCAGGTCGTCGAGCCGTTCGGCGGTCACCCCCGGCGCGGCGGGGGCCAGGGTCAGCGGGTCGCGCTGCGGGGACAGCAGCAGTGCGGCCGCGTGCGCCGTGTGCAGGTGGTGGTCGACCAGCCGGCACAGCGCGGGCCGGGTACCGGCCGGGTCGCCGGTCGCCCGCTCGACCGCGAAACTACGGACCAGATCGTGCATGCGGTACCGGCCCGCGACGTGCTCCTGCACGAGATGCGCGTCGACCAGCTCGCGCAGCAGCGGGCGCAGCTCGTCCGGCGTACGGGCGGTCAGGCCGGCCGCCGCGGCCCGGCTGATGTCCGGGCCCGGGGCGAGTCCGAGCAGCGTGAACACCTCCGCCGCGGCCGGTGTGAGCGCCGCGAGCGAGCGGGACAGCACCACGCGCAGGTTCGTCGTCGCCTCGTCGCCGGCCAGCGCGTCCAGCGGGTGGACAGCCGTGGTCAGCTCCGCCGCGACCGACGACAGGGGGAGTTCGGGGTGAAGCGCGGCACGGGCCGCCACGATCCCGAGCGCCAGCGGCAGACCTCCGCAGAAGCGCAGGATGTCCGCGACGGCGTCCGGGTGTCCCGCCACCCGTGCGGCACCCACCTGTCGGACGATCAGCTCGTGGGCCTCGTCGTCGGGCAGCACGTCCAGCGGCAGCGGACGCGCGCCGTGGGTGGTGACGAGGCCGGCCAGCTGCCGGCGGCTGGTCACCAGGACCGCACTCGTGGGCGTGCCGGGCAGCAGCGGGATCACCGTGGCGGTGTCGCGGGCGTCGTCGAGAACCACCAGCAGCCGGCGGCCGGCGACGAGCGTGCGGTACAGCGACGCCCGGGCGTCCGGGTCGGCCGGGACGCGTGCCGGTTCGACGCCGAGCGCTTCGAGGAATCCGCGCACCGCCGCGGGCCACGCCACCGGGTCCGCGGTCGGATCGAAGCCGCGCAGGTTGACGTAGAGCTGCCCGTCGGGGAAGCGGCCGGCGTTGGCGTGCGCCCAGCGCAGGGCCAGCCAGGTCTTTCCGACGCCACCGCCACCACCGATGGACGAGATCACCACCGGCGACCCGCCGCCGTCCGGGCGTCCCGCGTCGCCGAGTTGTTCGTCGAGGCGCGCGAGCTGGGCGGTCCGGCCGGCGAAGACCCCTGGCGACGCTGGTAGCTGCCGGGGCACGGCACCCGCATCCCGTGCCGTGCCGGTGGCCGTCGCGCTTGATCCGCCGCCGCCCGGCAGGTCCGGCGGCGCGATCGCCGCGTCGGCGGTGAGGATCTGCTGGTAGAGCTGTGCCAGCGGCGGGCTGGGGTCCGTACCGACCTCGGCGGCCAGCCGGCGGCGCATCCGGTGGAAGTGCTCGAGGGCGTCGGCCTGCCGCCCGCACCGGTACAACGCGAGCATCGCCTGCGCCGCCAGGCGCTCGTCCCACGGGTACCGGCCGCTCAACGCCAGAACGTCGGGGAGAAGGCGGACGTGCCGGCACTGACGTAGGGCGATGTCGTTGCGGTCCAGCGCGGCGGCGAGCCGCTGCCGGTCGAGGGTCTGCCGGTAGGCCACCAGCCACTGTGTGGTCAGCCCGTCGAACGCCTCGCCGCGCCAGAGACCCAGCGCCCGTTCCAGGCAGCTGATCGCTGTCGCGTCGTCCCCGGCGCGCCGAGCCTGCTCGGTCAGCTCGCGGAAGCGGTGCAGGTCGACGCGGTCCGGGTCGACGGCGAGCAGGTAGCCGGGATGGCGCCGGACGATGCGGACCTCGTCCGTGCCGGCCAGGGCCCGGCGGAGCCGGGACAGGTAGCCACGCAGGGTGGCGGTGGCCCCGTCCGGCACCTCGTCGCCCCAGACCCGGCTGATGAGCTGTTCGGTCGCGACGACACGGTTGGGCTCGACCAGCAGGGCGGCGAGGACGCACTGTTGACGGGCGTGACCGATCCGGACCGTCCGGCCGTCGACCCGGACGTCCAGGTCGCCGAGTACCCGGAACTCCACCGCCACGGACTGTCACGGTAGCCGCGGACGGCGATGGTCGGACCGGGCCTGACGACGATCCGACAGGCGGCAGCGCGACGGTCCGCGTTCCCGGTCTCCCGGTGCGCGGACCGCCGTGCCGGCGGGATCACGGGCAGTTGATCGGGAGATCCAGGGTGGGCCGGGGATCGTCGATCACCGCGTCCGGTCCGCAGTCACCGTCGTCCCAGCCGGGGCCGCCGACCAGGGTGTCCACGCCTTGGTCGCCGTAGAGGTGGTCGTCGTTGCTGCCGCCGTCCACGCGGTCGTTGCCGTCCAGGGCGCTGGGCCCGATGAAGCGGTCACCGTGGATGGTGTCGGCGCCGCCGTCGCCGTGGAGGTTGTCGTTGCCCAGGTCGCCCCAGATGTCGTCGCCGGTCAGCCCGCCGTAGACGATGTCGTCGCCGCTGTTGGCCTGGATGTCGTCGTTGCCGTCGAGCCCGCAGATGATGTCGTCGTAGACGCTTCCGACGATGACGTTGCGAGTTGTCGTGCCGATGATGAACTCCGGGCCGTTGGCGTTGTTGCTGACGTAGAGCGCGCCGGCGAATCTCAGGGTGTATCCGGCCGGCACCGGCGCCCCGGAGTAGGGGCCGCAGTCGGCGGGGACGATGTAGGCCGCGGACGCCGGGGCGGCGCCACCGGCAAGGCCCGCGGCGGCCAGGACGAGCGCACCGACCACCGAGGCGGCGGCACGCGAGGTGGAGAGGAAATGGTGTGACATGACGCTTCTCCCTTGCGGTTTGATGGATGCGAAAAGCGTCACCGGCGAGCGTTCAGCGGACGTGCAGCAAACGTTGAACCCGACTCGCCCCCGTCGATCTCGGAGTTGTGGCGCCTCGAATGTCGCCGATGTCGGGTTGGTGAACCACCACAACTCCAAGATCGGCGAAGAGGGGAGCGGTGAGTTCGCCGCGGCGGCGCGGTCCAACCTCCGACGGCCCGACTCTGGAGGTTCCATGTCCGACACGCTGACCCGCAGCGAGCTGTGGGCGCTCGCGCATGCCGAGCGCGCCGCCCTGGCGGACGATCTCGCCGGGCTCGACGCGGCGCAGTGGGCGCGGCCCTCGCTGTGCAGCCGGTGGACGGTGGAGGAGACGCTGGCGCACATGACCGCGGCGGCGAGCATCGGCCGCGTCCGCTGGCTCGCGAGCGTGCTCGGCGCCCGGTTCGACTTCGATCTGCACAACGACCGCCGGCTGGCCGAGCACCGGGGCACCGACCCGGGGGAGACGCTGGACCGGTTCCGCCGGATCATCCGCAGCACCACCTCGACGTTCGGGCCGACCGAGGCGTGGCTCGGTGAGGTGGTCGTGCACGCCCAGGACATCCGGCGTCCGCTAGGCCTGACACGTACGCCGTCGGTCGAGGCCGTCACGCCGGTCGCCCGGTTCTACGCCGGGCGGGACTTCACGGTGGCCGGGCGCAGCGCGATCGACGGCCTGCGGGTGGAGGCGACCGACGGACCGTTCACCGCCGGCTCCGGCCCGGTGGTCAGCGGCACCACGCTCGCGCTGATGATGGCGATGGCCGGGCGGGCCGCCTACTGCGACGACCTCACCGGCCCCGGCGTGCCGGCGCTGCGGGAGCGCTGCGCGCCCGCCTGACGACGCCCGGCGGCGGGAACGCGGGAGAACGGCGACGCCTGCCGCAGCGAAGGTCACTGCTTCGGCAGCGTCAGGATCTCCGCGCCGTCGTCGGTGATGGCGATGGTGTGCTCGCTGTGCGCGGTGCGGCAGCCGGTCGCGCTGCGCAGCGTCCACCCGTCGGCGTCGGTGACCAGCGTGGCGGTGTCCGCCATCACCCACGGCTCCAGCGCCAGGAGCAGTCCGGGACGCAGCGTGTAGCCGCGCCCGGGGCGCCCGGTGTTCGACACGTGCGGGTCCTGGTGCATCGTCGACCCGACGCCGTGGCCGCCGAACTCGGTGTTGACCGTGTATCCGGCTTCGGTGAGGACCGAGCCGATGGCGTACGAGAGGTCGCCGACGCGGGCGCCGGGGCGGGCCGCGGCGATCCCGGCCTGCAACGCCCGTTCGGTGGCGTCGATGAGCGCGACGCTCTCCGCGGGCCGGGAGTCACCGACGACGAAGCTGATCGCGGAGTCGGCCACCACCCCGCCCAGCGAGACGGCCAGGTCGAGGCTCAGCAGGTCGCCGTCGGCCAGCGTGTAGTCGTGCGGCAGCCCGTGCAGCACCGCGTCGTTGACCGAGGTGCAGATGTAGTGGCCGAACGGCCCGCGCCCGAACGACGGCTCGTAGTCGACGTAGCAGGACTGCGCCCCGGCCTCGGTGATCATGCGCTGCGCCTGCCTGTCGATGTCGAGCAGGTTCGTGCCCACGGTGGTGCGGCTGCGCAGCGTCCGCAGGATGTGGGCGACCAGGGCGCCGGTGTCCCGCGCCCGCCGTACGTCGGTGGGGCTCAGGATCTCGATCATGCAGGCGCCTTCCTCACGCGACCAATAAGTATCCCGGTCATGTTATCCCGGTATTAGAATCCTGGCATGGTCAGGTTGCCCCTCACCCCCGCCGAGGTCGAGCGCGGGCAGCGCCTCGGTGCGCTTCTGCGCCGCGCCCGGGGCGAGCGTTCGATGCTGCTCACCGCGCTCGACGCCGGTGTCTCCCCGGAGACGCTCCGGAAGATCGAGTCCGGCCGGGTCGCCACGCCGGCGTTCCCCACCATCGCCGCCATCGCCGACGTCCTCGGCCTCTCCCTCGACGAGGTGTGGGCCGAGATCAGCCGCTCCGACGCCGCGGTGCGTCTCGCGCCGTCCGAGCGGCGCCTGGCTTCGTAGGGCCACCCTGCCGACCCGGTGAGCATACTGAGTATGCTCCCCCGCATGCCACCCTCGCGTCGCGCCGTCGCGCTTGTCGTCCCCGTCGCCGGTTTCCTGCTCGGCTTCCTGGACTTCGTCTGGATCAAGTGGGTGCCGTTCCCGTTCGCCGAACTCGGCAACTCCACAGCCACCTGGGCGGTCGCCGCGTTCGCGCTGGGCTGGTGGATCCGGTCGGGCGCGGTGCGCGCCGCCGTGGCGGCCAGCGTCCTGCTGATCGTCGCGGTGCCCAGCTACTACCTGGCGGCGACGCTGCTCCAGGGCGACGACCTCGCCGTGATCTGGTCGCCCACCTCGATCGTCTGGATGGCGTTCGGCGTGGTGGCTGGCGTGGTGTTCGGCGTCGGCGGCATCTGGGCGCGGACCGACGGATGGCGGCGAATCGTGGGGACCGCCCTGCCGGTGGCCGTGTTCGTCGAGGAGGCGCTGCGGTTCGCGCTGAAGTCCGGGTCGTACCCCGGAGCGTGGTGGAACGTCGCGATCGACCTCGCGCTCGCCGCGCTGCTCGTGGTGCTGATCGGCCGGTCCGCCCGGGTGCGGCTGCTGGCCGCCGCGGTGGCGTTGCCGGTGGCCGCGCTCGGCGCTGTCACGTTCGCCGCCGTCGCGGGCTGACCCGCCGCGTCGGCCGGCGAACCACCGGTCCTGGCCGGCGCGGGCGGGCGGCAGGGCCACCGCGCCGGCCGAGAGGCTGCGGACCACCGGCGACCGGGATCGGCGACAATGGCCCGGGAACGGCGTGGTCCGGACGAAGGGGGAGGAAACGGATGATCCGACGGCAGGTGCTCGCGGCGACGATGCTCACGGCGACGGCTCTGGTGGCCGGCTGCACCACGGACCGGCCCGAAGCCGCACCGGCGACCAGCGCCCCGGCCGCATCCACCGCCCCGGCCACGCCGAGCGCCACAACGAACGCCTCGCCGGTGCCCGCGCCGCCGGAACTGGCGGCCCTGGAGCGGCGCTCCGGCGCCCGGATCGGCGTCTACGCCCTCGACACCGGCACCGGCCGCACCCTCGCGCACCGGGCCGACGAGCGGTTCGCGTACGCCTCCACGTGCAAGGCGCTCGCGGCGGGCGCGATGCTGGCCGCCACGTCGGACGCCGACCGGGACCGGGTGGTCCGCTACCGGCGCGCGGACCTGGTGGCGCACTCCCCGGTGACCGAGCGGCACGTGGAGACCGGGATGACGCTGCGGGACGCCGCCGAGGCGGCGGTGCGGTACAGCGACAACACCGCCGGCAACCTGCTGTTCGACGCGCTCGGCGGCCCGGCCGGTTTCGCGCGGGCGCTGCGGGACGTCGGCGACCAGGTGACCCGGCCCGCTCGTACCGAGCCGGAACTCAACGCGGCCACGCCCGGCGACGAGCGCGACACCAGCACGCCCCGCGCGCTGGCCGGCTCGCTGCGGGCGTACACGCTGGGTGAGACCCTGCCGCCCGCGGACCGCGACCTGCTGCTGGGCTGGATGCGGGCCAGCACCACCGGGAGCGGACTGGTCCGGGCCGGCGTTCCGGCCGGCTGGCAGGTGGCGGACAAGTCCGGCACCGGCGGGTACGGCACCCGCAACGACATCGCCGTGGTGTGGCCGCCGGACCGGGCGCCGATCGTGCTCGCAGTCATGTCCAGCCGGGACAGCCGCGACGCGGAGCCCGACGACGCGCTGGTGGCCCAGGCCGCGCGGGCGGCCGTGACGGCGCTGCGCTGACGCGGGGCACCGCGCCGGCCCGGCTCAGGGGATCGGCCACTCGTGCACGGGCCGGTTGCTGTGCATCAGGTCGACGTAGTGGCGGACCACCTCGCGCAGCGCCGCCGGCCGGTCCATGTGGTCGGCCGACTCCAGCCGGTGCAGCGTCTCCACCTGCCACGTCGCGCCGTTGCGGCCGGTCAGGCAGCGCTGCTCGACGATGCCGAGCAGCCGGTCCCGCTCCGCCGGGTCCAGGCCCCACCGGTCCAGCCCGTGGTGGGCCATCGGCAGCAACCGGCGCAGCACCAGCTCGGTCACCGGCAGGTAGCCCAGCCCAGGCCAGTACACCTGGGCGTCGATGCCGTGCCGGGCGCAGGCGTTGAAGTTCTCCTCGGCCGCGCTGAACGACATCTGCGACCACAACGGGCGGTCGGACTCGGCGAGCGCCCGTACCAGGCCGAAGTAGAACGCGCCGTTGGCGACGGTGTCCACCACCGTCGGCCCGGCCGGTAGCACCCGGTTCTCCACCCGCAGGTGCGGCCGGCCCTTGAGCACGTCGTAGACCGGCCGGTTCCACCGGTAGATGGTGCCGTTGTGCAACCGCAGCTCGGCCAGCTTCGGCACGCCGCCGCTGTGCAGCGTGGCCGCCGGGTCCTCCGGGTCGCAGACCGGCAGCAGCGCCGGGAAGTAGCGGACGTTCTCCTCGAACAGGTCGAACACCGACGTGATCCAGCGTTCGCCGAACCACACCCGCGGGCGTACGCCCTGGGCCTTGATCTCCTCCGCCCGGGTGTCGGTGGCCTGCTGGAACAGCGGCACCCGGGTCTCGCGCCACAGCTCCCGGCCGAAGAACAGCGGGGAGTTCGCGCCCAGCGCCACCTGGATGCCGGCGACCGCCTGTGCCGCGTTCCAGTAGTCGGCGAACTGCGCCGGGCTGACCTGGAGGTGGAACTGGGTGCTGGTGCACGCCGCCTCCGGCGTGATGGTGTCGGCGGTGGTGGCCAGCCGCTCCACCCCGCTGATCGCGATCGGCAGGTCCTCGCCCCGGGCGGCGAAGATCTGCTCGTTGAGCAGCGCGTACCGGGGATTGGCCGACAGCGTCTCGGCGGTCAGGTGCTCCGGGCGCAGCGTCGGCAGGATCCCGATCATCACCATGTGCGCGCCGACCGTGCGGGCCTTGGACTCGGCGGCGTTCAGGCTGGCGCGGACGTGCTCCTCGAACGCCGCGGTGCCGGTGCCGGCGAGCCGCCGCGGTTCGACGTTGATCTCCACGTTGAACTGGCCCAGTTCGGTCTGGAACGCCGGGTCGGCGATCGCCTCCAGCACGTCGGCGTTGCGCATGGCCGGGTCGAAGCCGTCGTCGACCAGGTTCAGCTCGATCTCCAGGCCGGTCATCGGCCGCTCCACGTCGAACCGGGACTCGCGCAGCATCTCGGCGAACACGTCCAGGCACCGCCGGACCTTCTCGCGATAGCGGGCCCGGTCCTCCCGGCTGAAGGTACGCACGCCGACGTCCTCGCCCATGGTCACCACCCTGTCACCGTTGGTTCTCCCCAACCTCGCACGGAGTGGCGGGTCAGGAAAGGCCCGGAGGCCCTTTTCTGTACCCCGTGGCGGCTCCGGTGATCCCCGTCGCGGGGCAGCGGGTTCCGTCCGGGCGGCCCGGCCCGGGCGGCTAGCATGGCCGCCGACGGCGAAGGGGAGTGGCGGAATGCGCGACGGGTGGATCCGGGCGTTCGTGGTGGCGGCGTTCGCCGAGGCCTGCTCGTGGGCGGCGCTGCTGGCCGGCATGGCGGTCAAGTACGGCCCGCCCGGCGACGAGATCGGCGTGAAGATCTTCGGCCCGATCCACGGCGCGCTGTTCGTGGTCTACGGCCTGCTGGCGCTCGTGGTGGCCCGGCGGCGGCGCTGGACGCTCGTGCAGACCGGGCTGGCCCTGGCCAGCGCGGTGCCCCCGTTCGCCACCGTGCTGTTCGAGCGCTGGGCGAGCCGCCGGGGCCTGCTCGACGCGCCGGCTGTGGCGCAGCGGCCGCTCACCCCCGCGGGTCGCTGACCGCGGCGACGTCCTCGGCGAGGAATCCGGCCAGCACGTCGGTCAGCTCCCGCGGGGCCTCCTCGGCCATGTGGTGCCCGGACGGGATCGACGCGGTCCGCACGTCGTCGGCCCAGTCCCGCCAGATCGCGGCCGGGTCGCCGTAGAGGTCGACCATGTCGTCGCGCTCGGACCAGGCGAACAGCACCGGGCAGCCGATCCGCCGCCCGGCGGCCCGGTCGGCGTCGTCCGCCGCCCGGTCCGGCCCGAGCCCGGCCCGGTAGTCCTCGCACATGGCGTGCACCGTCGCCGGGTCGTGGATGGCGCGCCGGTAGTCGGCGTACGCCTGCTCGCCCATCTCCTCCGGTGATCCGCCGTACCAGGCGTCCGGATCGGCGTTGATCACCCGCTCGGCCGGCTTGGCGAGCTGACCGAGGAAGAACCAGTGCCACCAGCGGGCGGCGAACCGGGCGTCGCAGCGGGCCAGCGCCTCACCGATCGGCACCCCGTCCAGCACGCCGAGGCGGCTCACCCGGTCCGGATGGTCCAGGGCGGTCCGCATGGCCACGTACGCGCCGCGGTCGTGACCGATCACTGCGGCCCGGCGGTGGCCGAGCGCGTCGAGCAGCCCGACCACGTCGGCGGCCATCGCCCGCTTCGAGTAGACGGTGTGCTCCGGGTCGCTCGGCGGCTTCGACGAGCCGCCGTAGCCGCGCAGGTCCGGGCAGATCACCGTGTGCCGCGCGGCCAGCCGCGGCGCCACCCGGTGCCAGGTCGCATGGGTACGCGGGTGCCCGTGCAGCAGCACCACGGGTGGCCCGGAGCCGCCGTGGCGTACGCGCAGGCGGACCTCGCCGACGTCGATCTCGGTGAGCGTGAATCCGGCGAACATGGCCGCAGCGGTGCCCGCCTCCGGTGACGGGGAAACCTAGGTCAGGGCCGAGCAGGCGGCCACGCCGAACAGCAGCACGGCGCCCAGCATGGCCTGGAGCAGCAGCGCCGGACCCAGGTGGGACCAGAGCGTCGCGGTACGCGGGGTCAACAGTTGCCCGGTGGTCAGGTTGACGATCCGCTCGATCCGCGGCGGCAGGTCCTCGTCACGTTGCGCCCGCAGCGTGAGCTGGACGTGGTCGCCGGGGTGCAGCGCGCTCTGCGGCAGGTGGCCGTGCAGCTCGACCTCCACCAGCCGGCCGGCGGCGTCGCGTACCCGGACCGGGGTGACCAGGAACTCCGGCCCCTTCTTCAGCTCCTTGAAGCTGCGCCGGGCCCCGCCGCCGCCGCTGCTGAGCAACGCGCGCACCACCTTCAGCAGCAGCCCCACCACGCCCGCGGCGGTCAGCACCGCGACAAGCGCGGGCTGCCCGACCCGGACCTCCCGGGCGTAGCCCTCCATCAACCGGACGAGACGCCCGGTGACGACGCGTTCCGTCGGGTGGACGACGCGTCGGCTGTACAGCTCCGTGTCCATGTTCACCACCGAGAGTCCCGTTCCGTGCACAGATGGTATCGGCCCTTCGGGTTGAACGACGTGAATGAACGGTGGTCACGCCCCGGCCGCCGGCAGGTGACATCCGCCGGGGCGCGGGTATGCGTGCGGCCGAGCCGGAAAGGGGTCGAGCATGCAGCTGTCCTTCCTGCGCCCGCTCTACAACCGTCCCGGGCCCTGGTGCTCGGTGTACATGGACGCCTCCCGCGATACCCAGGACGCGCGACCGCAGGTCGACCTGCGCTGGCGGGCCCTCAAGGGCGACCTGCTGGGGCAGGGCGCCGACCCGGTCACCGTCGAGGCGGTGGAGGAGGTCGTCCGCCGGCACCAGCCGATGCCCGGCGACTACGGCATCGCCGTCTTCGCCACCCGGGGCCGCGTGGTGCTCACCGAGTACCTGTCCGCGCCGCCGCTGCGTGACCTGGCGAGCTGGTCGGCGCTGCCGCACACCATGCCGCTGGTCGCCCAGCGCGGCGAGCAGGTGGCCTGGGTACGGGTGCTGGCCGACCGTACCGGCGCGGACGCGATGGCGGTCAGCGCCGGTGGCGTGCCCCGGCGCGCCCAGGTGAAGGGCGGGCAGAGCCGCCAGCTGCGCCGGGTGCAGCCGGGCGGCTGGTCGCAGTCCCGCTACCAGCGCGCCGCCATGGAGGCGTGGCACCAGAACGCCGGTGACGCCGCCGCGGCCACCGCCGACCTGGCCGAGCGCGTCGGCGCGGACGTCGTCCTGGTGGCCGGGGACGTCCGGGCCACCGGCATGATCGCCGCCCAGCTCCCCGAGCGCTGGCAGGACGTGCTGGTCCGCACCGACGCGGGCGCCCGCGACGTGGGCGCCGACGACACGCTGATGGACGACATCATGGTGCAGACCGTCGCCGAGGTCGCCGACCGGCGGATCGCCGCCGCGCTGGACCGCTTCGGCGTCCAGGAGGACGTCGGCGCCGGACTCGACGCCGTGGTCTCCGCGCTGCAACGCAACCAGGTCGACACGATGCTCATCGTGGACGACCCGTCGGCCGACGGCGAGTTGTGGGTGGGCCCCGAGCCGACCGAGATCGCCACCGACCCGGGGCAGCTGGCCGGCATGTCGGTGGCCGACCCCCAGCGGGTACGCGCCGACGCGGCGCTGCTGCGCGCGCTGATCGGCACCGACGCGGACCTGACGGTGCTCGCGCCCGAGGAGGCGCCGGAGCTGACCGACGGGGTCGGCGCGGTGCTGCGCTACGTCGACGCGAGCACGCCGGGGCGGGGTAATGGCTGAGCGCATCGTCGCCGACCTGGTGGTCGAACGCCTGCGGGCCTGGCGGGTGCCGCGGGTGTTCGGCTGTCCGGGCGCGGCGATCGCCCCGCTCGTGGGCGCGCTCGACGACGCGGGCGGGGACCCGGCGTTCGTCCCCGCCCGGCACGAGGAGACCGCCTCGTACATGGCCACCGGGCACGCGAAGTTCACCGGCGGCGTCGGGGTGTGCCTGGCGACCCAGGGCCCGAGCGCGGTGCACCTGCTCAACGGGCTCTACGACGCCAAGCTCGACAGCAAGCCGGTGGTCGCGATCATCGGCGAGGACGTCACCGGCCCACTCGGTGGCGCGCACGAGGAGATCGGGCTGAGCCGGCTGTTCGGCGACGTGTGCAACCAGTTCGTCCGCTACGGCCGCCGGCCCGAGCAGGTGCCGGCACTGCTGGACCAGGCGTTCCGTACCGCCGCGGCGACCCGCAGCCCGACCTGCGTGGTGCTGCCGCGCGCGTTGCAGGTCACCGCCGTACCGGACCTGCTGCCGCAGACCGCCGGGGTGGTCACCGCGACGCCCGGCGAGCCGCTGGCCCGGGTGCTGCCGCACGACGCCGACCTGGACGCCGCCGCCTCGCTGCTCGGCAACGGGCGGCGGGTGGCGGTGCTCGTCGGCCAGGGCGCGCACGGCGCGGCCGAGGAGATCGTCGCACTCGCTGACCGGCTCGGCGCGGGCGTGGCCACGTCGCTGCTGGGCAAGCCGGTGCTCGACGAGCGGCTGCCGTTCCACACCGGCGTGCTCGGCGAGGTCGGCACCACCGCCGCCGCGCAGCTCATGGGCTCCTGCGACACGCTGTTGATGATCGGCACCAACGATCCGTGGACCGACTGGTTCCCGATGCCGGGCCAGGTACGCACCATCCAGATCGACATCGACGGCCGGCGCATCGGCACCCGCTACCCGGTGGACGTGCCACTGGTCGGCGACGCCGCCGAGACGCTGCGGGCGCTGCTGACCCGGGTGCCGGAGAATCCCCACCGCGAGTGGCGCGGCATGGTGGAGAAGATGGTGGACCGGTGGCGCGTGGCCGCCGCCGAGCGCGCCGCCACGCCCGCCGATCCGGTCGACCCGCGGCTCGTGCTCCGTGAGCTGTCCACCCGGCTGCCCCGGCACGCCGGCGTCGCCGTCGACGTCGGCTCGGTCGTCTACTGGTACGCCCGGCACCTGGAGCTGCCGCCGGGTGTGCAGGCGCGGCTGTGCGGCACGCTCGGCTCGATGGGCTGCGCCCTGCCGTACGCGGTCGCCGCCAAGCTGGCCCGCCCGGACGAGCCGGTGTTCGCGCTGCTCGGCGACGGCGCGATGCAGCTCAACGGCCTGGCCGAGCTGATCACTGTGGCGCACCACTGGACGGCCTGGCGCGATCCCCGGCTGATCGTGCTGGTGCTGAACAACAGGGACCGGTCCGGCGTCGGCGGCGGCCGGTCACCCGGGGAGCGGGGGCCCGAGGTGCCGTACGCCGGGTGGGCCCGCCTGCTCGGGCTGCACGGCGTCCGGGTGGACCGGCCGGACCTGGTCGGACCCGCATGGGACGAGGTGCTGGCGGCCGACCGGCCCGCCGTCCTGGAGGCGGTGGTGGACCCGGCCGTGCCGCTGGACGCGCCCGAACCGGCGCTGGCCGACCTGCGCGGCCTGGTGGCCGACGGGGACGCCGCCCGCCGGGTGCGGGAGCGGGTGATCCAGACCGAGGCCATCGCGGCGGACGAAGTCGTTTAGCGGCATCCGGGCGGGGCACTGCGACCGGGCGCAACCGTCCCGGGAGGTCACATGTCCGTCGCCGCCGACAGTCGTTACGGCCCCGCTCCGCTGCCCGCGGCGCGCGGGCCCGTCTCCGCCGCGCTGCTGACCGCGCTGCGCGCGGCGCCGGGCGAGCTGCCGGCCGGGCTGGGCACGCACCTGGACGCGGTCGCCGCGCCGCTGACCGACGAGGATCTCCAGCTCACCCTGTTCCTCTGCTATGAGCTGCACTACCGGGGCTGGTCGGGCGTCGACGAGGCGTGGGAGTGGGAGCCGTCGCTGCTGGCGCTGCGCGCCCACGCCGAGCGGCCGTTCGAGGCGGCGCTGCGCGAGCTGGCCGGTCCGCAGCCGGCGGTGCTGCCGGCCGGCGTGCCGGGTGCGCTGGCCGACCTGGTGGCCGCCGACGACGGACCGCCGCTGGCAGCCACGCTGCAACGCCGGGCCGACCTGAACCAGTTCCGCGAGTTCGTGACGCACCGCTCGATCTACCACCTGCGCGAGGCCGACCCGCACAGCTGGGCGCTGCCCCGGCTCGGCGGCCCGGCGAAGGCGGCGCTCGTGGAGATCCAGACCGACGAGTACGGCAACGGCCGGCTGCACCTGATGCACGCCGAGCTGTTCCGCACCACGATGGACCGGCTCGGCCTGGACACCGGCTACGCCGCCCATCTGGACCGGGTGCCGGCGGTGACGCTGGCGACGAACAACCTGATGTCGCTGTTCGGCCTGCACCGGCGGCTGCGCGGGGCGCTGCTCGGGCACCTGGCCGCGTACGAGATGACCTCGTCGCTGCCGAATCGCCGCTACGGCAACGGACTGCGCCGGCTCGGCTTCGACGAGGTCGCCACGCGCTTCTACGACGAGCACGTCGAGGCCGACGCCGTACACGAGCAGATCGCCGCGTACGACATGTGCGGCGGGCTGGTCCGGGCCGAGCCGGCGCTCGCGTCCGACGTGCTGTTCGGGGCCGCCGCCGCGCTGGCACTGGACGCCCTCTTCGCCGCACACCTGCTCACCGCCTGGTCGACGGGCGAGTCGTCCCTGCGCCCACCCCAGCACGCCCTCGCCGCAGCCTGACCCCGCTATTCGCTCGCGATCTTGTAGTTCGGGCCCACTGCGTGCCCGGTTCGGGAGGTTTGCCGGGCACCGAAGTGCAAGATCGACGAGGTGGGGGTCAGGACTCGCGGTCGCTGCCGGCCCGGAAACCGGCGACCTTGTGCGTGCCGTCGCAGAACGGCTTGATCGCGCTCTTTCCGCATCGGCACAGCGCGACGGTGCCCCGGCGCGTATCGATCGGCGTGCCCTCGGGCGTGACCAGCGCGAAGTCGCCGCGTACCAGCAGTGGTCCGTCCCGGTACGGGGTGATGGTCGCCGCCGGGGTGCTCTCGTCGTCGGGCATGCGCGGTGCAGTGCCCGTCCCGGTCCGGCCCAAACCCGCACCCGAGCGCTGTTGCGCCCGCGACGGCGGGCACGCGGCGCGACGGCGTACCTGGGTGTCGCGGGCGGTGCGGTTACCGGGCGGGCCTTGGTCCTCACCCGTGGGGAGATGCCCCGTTTAGACCCCAGAGGGACGGGAAGCCGGGCCGCGTGGTGAGCGAACGAGTCGAACGGACGCCGGTCAGCGGCGCAGGGCTGCCCGCGGAGCGGGTGGTGGCGGCCGGCAGCGCCGCCCGGGTCCTGGTCGCCGTGACCGCCCGGGCGCTGCGCGGCGACGACTGCGGCGACCTCGGCCACCCGGGTGCGCTGTCCCGCCTCACCGGCGCGCCCGAGCCGGTACGCCGCGCCGCCGCCGTCCGGGCCGCCGGGCGGGCGGCGCTCACCGCCGGCCAGATCGCCGAGGTGGACGCCGAGCGGGTGGCCGGGTGGTTCGCCGGGCAGTACCCGGACCGGCGCTGGCCCGGCGTGGTGCTCGGCTCGCCGCACGGCGCCGCCGCCCACCTCGCGGTGGCCCTGGGTGTGCCCTGGCTCCCTGCCGGGTTCGAGCTGGCCGGGCAGTGGACCCGGGGGGCGGTGGACCGCCCGGACGCCGCGTACGCGCACGGAGCCACGCTGGCCGCCCGGCTGCTCGACGCCAACCCGCGCGTGCACGTACGCCAGGTGCACTGCCCGGCCAGCCGGGGCGCGGCAGCCGGCGCGGCGGTGACGTTCGCGGTGCGCTGGCGCACGCTGCCGAAGGCGTACGCGCGCTTCCTGGCCGACCGGCTGGAACCGGCCGCGCCGGTGCTGCTGCTGCACGACGCCCGCACGTGGCCGGTACGCGACTGCGGCGACGGGCACAGCTTCCAGGCCGGCTGCCCGGGCGGCGGCCTGGACCCGGTCGACTTCCACCCGGACGCCCGGGCGCTGGGCCAGGTGCTGCGCGCGGCCGGCGGTGACGAGACGCGCTGGACCGCGCCGGAGGTCTCGGCGGCGGGCGCGTTCGCCGAACACGGCGTGGAGTCCGGTTTCGAGCACGACGCCCGCTCCTTCGGCGACCGGCACGGGCATCCGCTGCACCTGGTGATCGTGCCGCAGCCGGACGCGCTGAGCGCGGTGACCGCCGACCTGTACCGGCGCTGGCTGCGGCGGGCCGGCAAGACCGGCAACCGGCTGGTGGTGGAGTGCGGCCGGCTGCTCGACCCGGCGCAGGTGCTGCGAGCCGGCCTGGTGCCCTACTGGTGCGAGAACGCCGCCGCGCGCCGGGTCGCGGGCGTCGAGTGGTGGCTGGCCGGCAGCGAGCCGTTCAGCTCGGTGGACGTGCTGCCCGAGCCGCCCGGCCTGCGCTCGCCCGCGTACGCGGGACTGCCCCAGTGGCTGGCGGTGGCCGGCTTCGGGCGCCGCCGGCGGGCCCTGGACCGAGGTGCCGCCCGCGGCTACCCGGTCGCCTCGGTACCCACCCGACGTGCCACGGAGGTGTTGCGCAACCAGCCCTGCGACCTGCCCGCGCCGCCGCCGCTGTGGATGGCCGAGGCCCTCACCGTGCTGCGTGACGCAGGCGCACACCAGGGCCTGCTGGTCCGCTGAACCGCCGCCGGGACCGGGCTGCCGGCCAACCTGGCGAAACTTCCTCGCGATCCTGCGGTCCGTGATTGAGTACCTACGGAGCGGGAAGACCGCTCGCCGCGAAACGGCCCACGACGCCGTGCGGCGGGCAGCCACCGCTTTCGACGTATCCGTCACGTAACCCAACTTCCTCACCCGGTGCGTGGTCCGACCACGCGCACGACCGGTTCCGACCGGGCGGGGGCTCTTCGGCGAGGGGGCGCGGATGTTCGGACAGACCACCACACCCACACCACCGACCACCGACCGGGGTCTGGAGGACCTGGACGCGGCGGCGCTCGCGTACGCGGCCCGGATCGAGGGCCTGCCACCGGAGCGGCGGCAGGAGGCGCGGGACGACCTGGTCCGGTTCGCGCTGCCGTTCGCCGGCCGGCTCGCCCGCCGCTACCGCGGGCGCGGTGAGCCGCTGGAGGACCTGGAGCAGGTGGCCCGTCTCGGCCTGGTCAACGCCGTCGACAGGTACGACCCGGAACGCGGTTCGTTCACCGCGTACGCGGCGATCACCATCGTCGGCGAGATCAAACGGCACTTCCGCGACCGCACCTGGGGCGTGCACGTGCCGCGCCGGCTGCGGGACCTGATCCTCGAGGTGGGACAGGCGACGGCGACGCTGACCAGCGAGCTGTCCCGCGCGCCCACAGTGGCCGAGTTGTCCGCCCGGCTGGAGACGCCGGAGGAGGAGATCCTCGCCGCGCTGGAGTCGGCCGCCGGCTACAGCCCGGCCTCGCTCAACGCGCCGGTGGGCGGCGAGAGCTCGGCCGAGTTCGGCGACCTCGTCGGCGAGTCCGACCACGCGCTGGAGTCGGTGGACGACCGGGTCACTGTCAGCGGCCTGCTGCACCGGCTGCCCTGGCGGGAGCGCCGCATCCTGGCGATGCGCTTCTACGGCAACCAGACCCAGGCGGAGATCGCCGCCCGGTTCGGCATCTCCCAGATGCACGTGTCCCGGCTGCTGTCGCGAGCGCTGACCTGGCTGCGTCAGGCGATGCTCGCCGACGCCCCGCCGCCCTGGCAGAACGGCGCGGCCGAGGCCGAACCGGCGAAGGCGCGGATCTCGGTGAGGCAGAACGGCGACCGGGTCGTCGTCGAGGTCGGCGGCGAGGTGGACCGGGCCGGCGCGGACCAGTTGCGCCGGGCGGTGCTCCAGGCGGTCACCGGGCAGCCCCGCGAGGTGGTGGTCGACCTGGTCGGCGCCGGTGGTTTCGACGCCGGCGGGATCGCCGCGCTGATGGCCGGCCGGGAGGCCGCCGCGCGTACCGGGGTGCCGCTGCGGCTGACCCGGGTGCAGCCGGCGGTGCGCCGCTCGCTGACCGCGGCCGGACTGCCGGCCGCCGACTGACCGACCAGCACGTGCCGCGCCGGCTTCCCACCACGGGAGCCGGCGCGAGGCGTACGACGAGAGGGCCGGCGCCCGACGGCGCCGGCCCTCGTCCGGTGTCTCAGTTCTCCGGGGTGTCCCCGTGCCCGCGCGGGTGCCGCCACCTGTCGTTGCGCTGGTCGTCGCGCTCGGCGTTGAGCGCGCTGCCCTCCGGCTCGTCGGTCTCCTCGAAGCTGGGCCGGCGCACCTCCTCCGGCTCCGGCACCTCCACCGGGCGCGCCCCGGACTGCGGAGCGGGCTGGTAGTCCACCGCCTCGGGCGCGCCGTACGCGCCGCCGGCCGACGGCGACTCCGGCACGCGCCGCTCGTGGTGCATCTCCTCGCGGAACGACTGCGGCGGCTTGGTGGTGCGCTGCGGCAGGTCGCGGCCCAGGTCGGAGACGAGCGGGCCGTACTTGAGGTCGAACGCCGGCCGCTCGGAGCGGATGCGCGGCATCCGGTCGAAGTTGCGCAGCGGCGGCGGGCAGGTCGTGGCCCACTCCAGCGAGTTGCCGAAACCCCACGGGTCGTCCACTGTGACCATCGCGCCGTACCGCCACGACTTCCAGATGTTCCAGATCACGAACAGGGTGGACGCGCCGAGGATGAAGGAGCCGATGCTGGAGATCGTGTTCAGCGTGGTGAAGCCGTCGCCGGGCAGGTAGTCGGCGTACCGGCGGGGCATGCCCTCGTTGCCGAGCCAGTGCTGCACCAGGAACGTGGCGTGGAAGCCGATGAACATGGTCCAGAAGTGCATCTTGCCCAGCCGCTCGTCGAGCAGCCGCCCGGTCATCTTCGGGAACCAGAAGTAGAGCCCGCCGAACGCGGCGAACACGATGGTCCCGAACATCACGTAGTGGAAGTGCGCCACCACGAAGTAGCTGTCGGTGACGTGCCAGTCCACCGGCGGGCTGGCCAGCAGCACCCCGGTCAGGCCGCCCAGCAGGAACGTCACCAGGAAGCCGACGGCGAACAGCATCGGCGTCTCGAACGTGATCTGTCCCTTCCACATGGTGCCGATCCAGTTGAAGAACTTCACTCCGGTCGGCACCGCGATCAGGAAGCTCAGGATGCTGAAGAACGGCAGCAGCACCTGCCCGGTGGCGAACATGTGGTGCGCCCAGACGGTCATCGACAGCACCGTGATGGCGATGGTGGCCAGCACCAGGCCGGTGTAGCCGAAGATCGGCTTGCGGGAGAACACCGGGATGATCTCGGTGATGATGCCGAAGAACGGCAGCGCGATGATGTAGACCTCGGGATGGCCGAAGAACCAGAACAGGTGCTGCCAGAGCATCGGCCCGCCGGTCGTCGAGTCGTACACGTGCGAGTGCAGCAGCCGGTCCGAGGCCAGCGCCAGCAGCGCGGCGGCCAGCAGCGGGAACACGAAGATCACCAGGACGCTGGTGAGCAGCGCGTTCCAGGTGAAGATCGGCATCCGGAACATGGTCATGCCCGGCGCGCGCAGCGTCACGATCGTGGTGATCAGGTTGACCGCGCCGAGGATCGTGCCCAGACCGGACACGGCCAGGCCGACCACCCACATGTTCGCCCCGACGCCGGGGGAGTGCTGCGCGGTGCTCAGCGGTGTGTACGCGGTCCAGCCGAAGTCCGCCGCGCCGGCCGGGGTGGCGAACCCGCCCACGACCATGAGCGCGCCCAGGAAGTAGAGCCAGTACGCGAACGCGTTCAGCCGGGGGAACGCCACGTCGGCGGCGCCGATCTGCAGCGGCACCAGGTAGTTGGCGAACCCGAAGAACAGCGGGGTGGCGAACAGCAGCAGCATCACCGTGCCGTGCATGGTGAACATCTGGTTGTACTGCTCGGGGGAGACGACCTGCATCCCCGGCCGGGCCAGCTCCACCCGGATGATCAACGCCAGGATCCCGCCGACGATGAAGTACCCGAACGACGTGATCAGGTAGAGCAGGCCGATCTGCTTGGCGTCGGTGGTCCGCAGCAACCGCCACAGCGCGTTGCCCTTCACCGCCTCCCGTACGGGCCCGGGGTAGCCCCCGAACCGGGCCGGCGCGAGGATCGCGGGCCCTCGGTCTCGTGCCGGTTCCGTGACTACCCGCTTGGGCATGGCATCTCACCCCGTGTGACGACAGACAGGACGGGCGGGCGTACCCGGCCCTCTGCCCATGTAACCAGGCGAGAGCGGAGAATTCGGTCAATTAGCCGGGAGCATGGCCCAGACGACCTTGCCGGCGCCGACCGGAGTGCTGCCCCAGCGCTGGGTCAGCTCGCGGACCAGCATCAGCCCGCGGCCGCCCTCGGCACGCGGATCGCGGCTGCTCGCGGCGCGGGCGTCGGCCGGGCTGCCGTCCATCACCGCGACCCGCAGGTACGGCCGGCGCAGCGTCAGCGTCACGTGCATCGGGGTGCCGGCGTGCCGTACCACGTTGCCGACCAGCTCGGTGAGCACCAGCGACGCCGGGCCGGCCAGCTCCGGCACGTTCCACCTGCCGCACGCCTCCGTGACCAGCTCCCGGGCCCGCCGGCAGGCGCCGGCGACCGGCTCCAGCCGGGCCCGCAGCCGGGGCGCCGCCTCCGCGCCGGCCAGCGCCGTCGCCTCGGCGCAGTCCCGGCGCACCGGCACCACCCGGCAGGCGGTGGTCTCGTTCAGCCAGGCCGCCGTCTCGGCGCAGGGAGCGGCGAGCACCATCGGCACCGCCGGCCAGTCGGCGGCGCGCCGCGCGGCGGCGGCGAAGACGGACAGGGCCAGCGGCTCGCCGACCTCGATCTCCTCCAGGTCGACCACCAGGGCGTCCGGCTGCGCGGCGAGGCAGTTGTCGAGCACCTCGTGCACCGCGCGCATCGTGCCCAGGTCGAGCGCTCCGGCCAGCCGTACGACAGTGACCGGCGACTCGTCGCGGACCTCGCACCTGATCCGGGTCACCATCGCCGCCTCGTTTCCTTCTCGTCGGGGAGGGCCGCCCGGCCGGGGCGATCGCCGCCTCCCGCAGCCGGAGGACTACGGACGTACCCGGGCCCCGGACCGGTGAAACCGGGCATCGGGGCCGCCGGGGCGCAGGTCAGCGGCGGTCCCCGCGCCGCGCCGCGACCAGCCCCAGCGCCAGCATGGCGGCGCCCAGCAGCAGGTGCAGCCACGAGTCGGCGCGGTTGACCGCGAGCGCGTTCGCCGCGTCGCGTCTGTCGACCGCCAGACCGAAGAGCCACAGCGCCAGGTAGACCGCACCGGCGCCGACCAGGAACGTGCGGGCGCCGGCGACGGTACGGGCCAGCGCCAGCCCGGCCAGGCCGAGTACCAGGTGCACCAGGTTGTGCACCGCCGAGACCTGGAACACACCGAACAGCCGGGCGCCGGAGCCCGGCCCGGCGAAGCGCAGATCCGCGTAGTCGCTGGTGATGCCCGGCACGAAGCCCAGCGCGCCGAGCAGCAGCAGGAGCACGGCGAACCCCGAGGCGATCCGGCGTACCGGCGCCCGCCCGTCGGCCGGGTTGCGCCGTGCCCGGGAGTGCGCCATCGAGTTCGTCACGCCGGCCTCCTCGCAACCGCGGGAAGCGCCGGTTTCCCGCGCCCGGCGGGGGCAAACGCCGGCCCGGCCGCGCGGGGCAGCCGGGCCGGTGCGGCTCAGGCCGGCTGCAGCGGCTTCGTCACGCCCGCCCGGACCCGGTCGTACAGCTCGACGTACTGCTGTGCCATCCGGGCCGGGGTGAACCGCCGGGCCGCCTCCCGCCGGCACTCGGCCGGCTCCAGCCCGGCGGCGGCGAGCACCAGGTCACCCAGCTCACGCTCGTCGTCGGTGAGCAGGCCGGTGCGGCCGTGCTCGATCAGCTCCGGCAGGCAGCCCCGGGCGGTGGCCACCACCGGCGTGCCGAGCGACAGCGACTCGACCACAGCCGTACCGCCCGGCTCCTCCCAGCGCAGCGGGAACAGCGACGCCCGCGCCGAGGCGACCAGGTCGTCGCGCTCCCGCCCGGCGACAGTGCCGACCCAGCGCACCCGGTCGCCGTCGACGTACGGCGCCACCTGGTCGTAGAAGAAACGCACGTCCGGGTTCTGCCGGGCCTCGTCGCCGGCCGCGGCCAGATCCTCCGGCCGGTGGTACGGGCCGACCGGCCCGGCCAGAACCAGCCGGAAGCCGGTCTCCTGCGCCAGCCGGGCGCCCAGGTCCTGCCCCTTGCCCGGGTTGATCCGGCCGAGGATCACCACGTGGTCGCCCTTGGCCACCGGCGCGTGCCGGTCCGCGTCGACCGCGAGCGGGGTGGAGAGGTGCACGTGCCCCACCGAGTGCGCGCGCAGCGCCTCCGGAGCGCGCGCCAGCTGCGACGCGGATACGCCGTTGACCCGTACCCGGTCGCCGCCGTCGAGGTTGCCGTACAGCTCCGGGTGCTTGGCCAGGTCCCAGTGCAGCGTGTGCAGCACCGGCGGGGCGTCCGGGCCCATCGCGGCGAGCGTGGCCAGCCCGACCGCCTCCACGTGGTCGTGCACCAGGTCGATGTCGTCGCGGGCGTGCAGCGCCCGCACCACCTCGGACAGGTGCGCCTGGGAGACGCCGCAGACCTGGTTGTACGGCCGCTGCAACGCGTGGAACTGGCCGTCCGGGAAGACCGCGATCCGCTCGTCGACCGGTAGCGTGCTGCTCTCCACCGAGGCGAGCACCACCCGTACGCCCAGGCGGCGCAGCTCCGGCACCAGCGTGGCGATCACGTTCTCGATGCCGCCGTAGCCCGGCGGAGGCACGGACAGCCACGGCCCGGCGTTCATCAGCACGGTGAGCGTCATGCGCTGTCCTCTCTCAGGGTTTCCCCACTCACGCGGCCGCCACCCGGCGGCGGGGAAGGCGGTGCCGCATCTGCGCCAGCGGCGGGCGTTCCTGCACCGACACGTCGTTGACCACGATCTCGCGGTCCAGGTTGGGCAGCGTCTCCGAGCCGCCCCGGCGGAACTGGGTCAGCAGGGCGGTCGGCGCCACCCCCGGCGCCGCCCACCCGCGTCGTTGCAGCCGCGACCAGGCGGTCAGCATGATCTGCGCGGACATCCGGCCCAGCGCGGCGGTGTCCTGGTGCCGGTGCTTGCGCTCACCCAGGTCGACCTGGGCCAGCGCGTCCAGCCCGACCATCTCCAGCAGGTCGATCAGCATGGCCGTCTCGACGCCGTACCCGGTGACGAACGGCACCCGCTCCAGCACCTCGCGGCGGCCGGCGTACTCGCCCGCGAGCGGTTGCACGAAACCGGCCAGCTCCGGCCAGAACAGGTTCAGCAGCGGCCGGGCCATCAGCTCCGTCACCCGCCCGCCGCCGTCGGGCTCCACACTCGTCGCACCGACCAGCGGCCGGTGGTAGAAGCCCTTCACGAACTCCACGCCCGGATCCGTCAGCAGCGGCCCGAGCAGCCCGGTCACGAAGTGCGGCCGGAACTCGCGCAGGTCGGCGTCGACGAACGCGACCACGTCCCCCTCGGCCGCGGCCAGCCCGGCCCAGAGCGCGTCGCCCTTGCCGGTCAGGCGGGGCAGCCCGCGCGTCATCGCGTCCTGGCTGACCACCTCGGCGCCGGCGGCGCGCGCCACCTGCGCGGTCCGGTCGGTGGACCGGGAGTCCACCACGATCAGCTCGTCGACGAGCGGCACACGGTCCATCAGGTGTTCCCGGACGGTCGACACGATCGCGCCGACCGTCGCCTCCTCGTTGCGGGCCGGCAGCACCACGCTGACCCGGCTCGCGCCCTTGGCGCGTACCAGTCGCCGCGCCGGCCAGTCGTCGGCGGTGCTGGTGCGGTACGTGGCCCACGCCTCCACCACAGGTGAGACGGTCGAATCTGATTCCCGCACGGGCACCCCCCATTAGTGGTGGAATCGCGAATCATGGTTTTCCCAATCCCGCATCCGCGCTAACCGGATCTTGCCTAACAACCTGATCACCAGGTGCGTACCGGGCGGTTCCGGGCGGATGAACGTTGCGTTGCGCCCCCCGGCGGCGTTTCGCGGGCGGCCGCCGGGGGGAGTGGTGACCGCAGTCTTCCAGTCGTGGCGAGAGGGTTGGTCGGATGCGTACCTGCCGGGTGGGACTAGTCGGAGCCGGTGGGGTGGCGCAACGCCACGCCCGGGTGCTCACGGGCTTCGAGGACGTGGAGCTGCTCGGTGTGACGGACGTCGCGCCGGACGCGGCGGGGGCGCTCGCCGGCACGTACGGCGGCCGGGTGTTCCGCGACGTGGACGAGCTGCTCGCGGCCGGGCCGGACGCGGTGTACGTCTGCGTGCCGCCGTTCGCGCACGGCCCGGTCGAGGAGGCGGTGGTCGCAGCCGGGGTGCCGATGTTCGTGGAGAAGCCGGTGGCGCTGGACCTGGAGACCGCCGAGCGGGTCGCCGCGCTGGTGCAGCAGCGCGGCCTGCTCACCGGCGTCGGGCACCACTGGCGTTACCTGCACGTCGTGGAGGAGGCGCGGCGGCTGCTCGCCGGCCGTCCGGTGCGGATGGTCAACGGTGCCTGGCTGGACAAGGTGCCGCCGGTGGCCTGGTGGGCCCGGCGGGACCGCTCCGGCGGCCCGGTGGTGGAGCAGGCCGCGCACGTACTGGACCTGGTCCGGCTGCTGGCCGGTGAGGCGGTCGAGGTGACCGCGTACGGCGACGGCACCCCGCCGCCGGTCGACGGCGCCGACATCGATTCGGTGACCGCCGCCACGCTGCGGTTCGGCTCCGGCGCGGTCGGCACGCTCGCCGCGTCCTGCGTGCTCGGCTGGAAGCACCGGGCCGGCGTGGAGATCCTCGCCGACGGGCTGGCGCTGTGGCTGGCCGAGGACGGCCTGACCGTGCGTGACGCCGACGGCGAGCGGCACGTTCCCGCCGACCCGGACGGCGCGCGGGTAGCAGTCGACCGGGCCTTCGTCGACGCCGTCTGCGGCCTCGGCGACGACGTCCGGGTGCCGTACGCGGAAGCGCTGCGCACCCACCGGCTCGCGCTGGCGGTGGCCGAGTCGGCGCGTACCGGACGGCCGGTGGCGTTGCCGACCGGGCCGGCGTCCCGACTGTCCGCGCCCGTCGCGGACGCGGGGGTGAGCGTCGATGCGTGACCGGGTGGTGGTGGTCGGTGGTCCCGGCCGGGTCGAGCTGGCCGAACTGGACGCGCCGGAGCTGCGCGAGGGCACGTTCCGGGTGGAGACGCTCTACAGCGGCGTCTCGGCCGGCACCGAGCTGAGCTTCGTCAAGGGCACCAACCCCTACCTGCACGTCACCTGGGACGCCGCGCTCGGGCTGTTCCGGCCCGGCGGGGCGAGCACGCCGTACCCGGTGACCCGGCTCGGCTACATGCAGGTCGGGCGCGTGGTGGAGAGCCGGACCCCGGCCGTCGCGGTGGGCGAGGTCGGCGCCATGACGTACGGCCACCGCAGCGGCTGGGTCGCCGACCCGCTCACCGAGCGGTTCGTGCCGCTGCCCGACGACCTTGATCCGCTGCTCGGCGTGTACGTCGCGCACATGGGCCCGATCTGCGCCAACGGGCTGCTGCACGCCGCGGCCGACCTGTGCGGCGCCGACGTGCGCACGCTCGGCGACGGCGTACGCGGCCGCCGGGTGGCCGTGGTGGGTGGCGGCGTGGTGGCGCTGCTGACCGCCCTGTTCGCCCGCAGGCACGGTGCCGCCTCGGTGGTCGTGGTCGACCCGACGCCGGCCCGGCGGCAGGTCGCCGAGGCGCTCGGCCTGGACACGCTCGACCCGGACGCGGACGACCCGGCGGTGGTGCTCAAGACGCGGTGGAACCACGCCGCCGGGGACCGGGGCGCCGACGTGGTCTTCCAGTGCCGAGGTCAGGACTGGGCGTTGCAGCTCGCGCTGCGCCTGCTGCGCCCGCAGGGCACCGTGGTCGACCTGGCGTTCTACCAGGGCGGCGCGGACGCGGTCCGGCTCGGTGAGGAGTTCCACCACAACGGGCTGTCGCTGCGCTGCGCGCAGATCGGCCGGGTGCCGCGCGGGCTGGCCCCCACTTGGGACCGGGAGCGGCTGTCGGCGGAGACGGTGGAGCTGCTGCGCCAGTACGGGGACGTGATCCGTAAGCACCTGATCTCCGCAGTGGTCCCCCTGGACGAGGCTCCCGCCCTGCTGACCGACCTGGCCGACCGCCGCCGCACCGAGCTCCAGGTGGTCCTCACCCCCTGACCGGAGGCGTCGGGTCGGCCGGGAGGCAGACTCGACGTTCGGTAGCCGCGGGCGAGTGAGCACTC